>JAYVOX010000145.1:0-8980 GCA_043757695.1 Schlesneria sp. | reverse complement strand
ATCCGCAGTGCCGCCTGCGCGTTTGAAGCCGTGACGTTTCGAACCCCGCTGAAATTCGGCGGACGCGTGCAATCCAAATCGTTCCTCATGAACGTCGATGTGGAGGTCGAATCGCGTGACGGCAAACGTCATGCGGCGGGGTTCGGCAGTATGCCGGTCGGCAACATTTGGGCGTGGCCGACCGATGCCGTCTCGACCGAGCAGACCGAAGCAGTAATGAAGCAGTTCGCCGAAGAAGTCGTCAGCATGGCGAATTCATGCAACGACTATGGTCACCCGATCGACTTGTCGTATCACATGTCGGCCGAGTACGAGCATCTTGGCAAACTGCTTTCGACCAAGCTGAAGCTGCCGGAGCCGATTCCCAAGCTGGCGCTCGCTGTCGCCGCCAGTCCCTTCGACGCTGCGCTGCACGATGCTTACGGTCGGTTGCACGAACAGAACAGCTACAACTTGCTCTCGTCGAAATTCATGGCTCACGATTTGTCTGAATACTTGGACAAGGACTTCAAAGGGGAGTATCTCGACAAGTACACGCTGCGTGAACCGAAAGCCTCGCTGCCGCTCTACCATCTCGTCGGAGCGATCGATCCGCTGACCGATGCCGATGTCGCCCAGAAAGTTGGCGATGGTCTGCCGGAGACACTTGGCCAGTGGATCGCTTTTAACGGGCTGACTCACATGAAAATCAAGTTGTCGGGTGACAACTTCGAGTGGGATGTCGAGCGCGTGCTGGCGGTTGATCGCGTCGCGAACGAGGCTCAAGCGGTGCGAGGTTGCTCGACGTGGGTCTACTCACTCGACTTCAACGAGAAGTGTTCGAGTCCTGCTTACGTGATCGACTTTCTCAAGCAAGTGCAGGCGAAGTCGTCGGCAGCCTATGACCGCGTGCAGTACATCGAACAACCGACGAATCGTGATTTGAAGGCGTACCCCGACAACAAAATGCACGCCGCCGCGAAGCTCAAGCCTGTGGTGATTGATGAGTCGCTAACAGACTACGACTCACTGCTACTGGCTCGCGAAATGGGTTATTCGGGTGTGGCGATCAAGGCGTGTAAAGGTCATACGGATTCATTGTTGCTCGGAGCGGCGGCTCAAAAATTCGGCCTGTTCCTCTGTGTGCAGGACTTGTCGTGCCCCGGTTATTCGTTTCTGCATTCGGCCAGTCTGGCGGCGCGCATTCCGACGGTGGCTGCCATCGAAGGCAACGGTCGGCAATACTGCCCTGCGGCGAACAAGCCGTGGGCCAAACGATTCCCGTCGATGTTCGAGATCAAGGACGGGACTGTCGGGACCGCTGCTTTGAATGGCGAAGGTCTCGGGTTCTGAACGGCCTCTCGTACGGCTCGAAGTGAGATGTCACTGCAACACGCCCGCGTTTGGAGGGGGCTTCAAACGCCTTCGTACTGGCGAAACGTAGCGACTCTGAATGCCCAACAGTGTGAGGTGCGCGTCTCACGGTGCCAGTCGTGATCAGCCTTCATGGTGTGTGATCAGGCTTTGCGAGCGAATCCAGCAATTCTTGGATCGCTTCGTCTGACAGGTGGTCTGCCTCGGCCTGTACGAACAGAAAGACGGTCCCTTCGCGACCTTTAAACGTTCCGGTCACTTGCCGCATCTTGGTCGTTGAAGCTCGGTCTTCACCGTTCACGATTTCAAATTTGGCTTCGGCACCGCGAATGGTCAGAGTCCGAATCTCTGTCTGCTTGGGATCGACCAGTCGCAGATCGGGCGAAGAATCGACCATCAGTTGCCGGAGTTGTTCGAGTTCGTGTGGGTTTACCATCGGCCGAATATGCAGTTCTCCGATGAGCAGTAACCCCCGTTTGCCGCTGTGATCGAAGCGTGCGATCTGCAACCAAAATAGCGAGTGATCAGCGGCCCAGCCCCACGTCGGCTGGAACTGCGGCGGCAGGTCGAGCAAAGCCATTTGCTGCGCGACTGCCTCGATCTCACTCGGCAATTTCGTTTGAGTTGGCCCGAACACCAACGCCGCTCCAACCCAACTCATGCAGCACGCCAACACGCTGCTCCCCGAGACCACACCGAAGGCCGTCAACCACCAGGCCAGCCTTGATCGTTTGCGGCGCGGCGGACTGGCAAGCTCTCCAACCGATCCGATGCTGCCGGAATCGAGAGTCACCTTCAAATCGGGTGACGTGCCAGTGGGAGCCTGAGATGGCCGCACTGCTTTGCCCGCGTTGTTCTCATTGGCTTCGATCAGTCCAACGGGTTCCGATGGTGGGTTAATGCAATCGACGATCAAGATGAACAGCCTTCATGTCGTCGGGCCATGCCCACGAGACTTCGTATCGTTTTGCGAGAGACAGGCGAGCCGATCTCAACCTGGTTATCATGCCGCCGCATCTTAGGCGGGAGCGGCGGAATTCGATACTCGCCGCCGCGCCGCACGATCGTGTTCCTGATGAACTGCGCACCGAGACCCGACTTTCATTGAGACCGCTCGACATGACTTTTATCCCCGCCGACGAAGATCGACCAGAAGGTGATCGACCGGGTATCGGCAGTGAAGCCAATGCCCGTGAGCGAGAACTCGCCGCGATACGCGGGCTGGCCAGTGCTTACACGCGACTGAGGCAAGAGATTGGCAAGGTCATCATCGGGCAGGCCGACGTGATCGATCAGTTGCTGATCGCGATGTTCTGTCGCTCGCACTGCCTGCTCATGGGAGTGCCCGGTCTCGCCAAGACTCTGCTGGTCAGCACCGTCTCCAAAATTCTGCAGCTCTCGTTTCGACGCATTCAATTCACCCCCGACTTGATGCCTTCGGACATCACGGGGACCGACGTGTTGCAAGAAGACCCCGAGTCGGGCCGACGGCTGTTTCAGTTCATGCAAGGGCCGATCTTCACGAACGTGTTGCTGGCGGATGAAATCAACCGAACCCCGCCGAAGACTCAAGCTGCACTGCTCGAAGCAATGCAAGAACGTCACGTGACAGTCGGGTCCAACACGTACCGGTTGCCGGTCCCGTTCTTCGTCCTCGCCACGCAGAACCCGATTGAACAAGAGGGAACGTATCCACTCCCAGAAGCGCAGCTGGACCGGTTCATGTTCAACATCATCGTGAAGTACCCCAACGCGGCCGAGGAGTTACGCATCCTGAAACAGACGACCGGTGGTGAGGAGCCTCAACTGTCGATCATGCTGACGGGGCGACAGATATTGGCCCTGCAAGAGGTCGTGCGGAAAGTTCCCGTCGCCGAACACGTCTTCGTCTACGCGCGCGATCTCGTGCGGGCGACACGACCGAAGGAGGCCGACGCGCCGAAGTTCGTGAAGGAGTTCGTCTCGTGGGGTGCCGGTCCGCGTGCGGGTCAGTACCTCATCCTTGGAGCGAAGGCGCGTGCGCTGCTGGAAGGCCGCTTCCACGTGACGACCGAAGACATCAAGGCGGTCGCGCATCCGGTGCTGCGACATCGGCTGGTCACGACCTTTGCGGCGCAGAGCGAAGGCTACACCCCCGATCGCGTGATCGACGAACTCATCGAGAAAGTCCCCGTTGAACTGAATCAACGAGCGGAGAAGCTGGCGCGAGGCTGACTGAGATCATCATGTCGCCCGCCTGACTTTGCCGATGATTCCGCATCGCGCACCGAATTCGAGATCGGATGGCGTTGGCGTTTCTGTTTTCGGTTCCAAGAAGGATCGCGGCTGATGGACCTGTCATTCTGGGGCTTTCGTCACTGGCCGTTCGCTCGCATCGTGAACGACCGGCGATTGTTTGTCGGAGCGGCGCACGAGGAAGCTGATGCGCGGTTGCTGTTCCTGATCGAAGAACGTCGTCGTTGCGGGCTGCTCAGTGGCGCAGCGGGGACCGGCAAGAGTTGCCTCTTGCGGCAAGTCCAAGCCGCCGCGATGCGACTCGGCCATCTCGCCTTTCGCCTCGACGCGACGGGTTTGGAGGCAAACGAACTTGCCTGGAAAATCGCGGATGGCTGCCATGCCGATTGCCGCGCGGACGACTCGTCCACTCAACTTTGGTCGAGCCTGAAAGCACGCATGTCGGGCTTAGCCATCGTGGACCAGCCAGTGGTTTTGCTAGTCGATCACTTTGACTTGGTTGAGTTTGGCTGCGGTCAGACTCTGTGCCGTCTGATGCAACTCGCCGATCATGCGGGAGCAGACCTGACTGTCTTGATCGCCGCACGCGAACGATTCATCGCCCCGTTGATCAGAGACGTGGTTGAGTTGCACGTCGAGCTGACGGCCTGGTCGGAGCGGGAAACGTCTCACTACATCAGCGACGCCTTGCGACAGGCTGGAGTGCGAGGCACGATATTCACCGCCGATGCGGCGGCCGCGATCCACTCGCAAACGCAAGGCAACCCCGAACAGGTGGCTCGACTCTGCGACCTCGCGCTGCTCGCCGCGATGAGCGAAGACCGACGGCGCGTCGATGCTCACGTCATCGCCGCCGCCGCTGAAGAGATGGGGCCGAGTTCTCGCTCGCACCACAGCCCGCTCAAAAGCTCACTGGCTCGCGCCTGATCGGTTGGATGCGGGGCTTGGTCCCGACCTCACGCGGCCGGAGTGATCTATCGCCGCGACACTCGGACGGTCACTGAGATCACTCGAACAACGTGATTTATACTTCGCTCGGAAATATCTCCGTTGTTCCTGCGCGAGGTCTATCTCAGTCCGCGTTCGTCTCTCATCATTGCGCCGAGCAGACTCGGATCAGTACCGACCCCCTTGGGGCGGCTGCCAGTCCGCTGTCGATGGCGATCGGCCCATCGCTGCCAGTCGCCTCTCGCGCCAAACAACTTGAGGTTGGCCAGCGTGTCGATGTTGAGATAGGAT
The DNA here is from genome assembly GCA_043757695.1 of Schlesneria sp. GTDB lineage: Bacteria > Planctomycetota > Planctomycetia > Planctomycetales > Planctomycetaceae > Schlesneria. The sequence goes on along the minus strand of JAYVOX010000145.1, from coordinate 4,153 downwards.
CGTTCCATCGGCGACGACTTGTGCCGACCTGCCTGCCTCTTGTAAAGCTGTGACCTGCCTGCCTGTTGCTGCTGCTGCTCCCGCCTGACTGACTCTTCCCGATTGATTGAAGGCTTTCACCATGCCAGACGTTCCCGCGTTGTCTGTATCCGGCGCTGCCCATCGACTTTGTGATGGTGTGACTCGGCGAGACGCTTTGCGAATCGGGGCACTGGGGTTGGGAGGGCTTTCGCTGCCGGGTTTGCTGCGGGCCGAGCAAGCGAGCGGGATCACCAAGTCGCACAAGGCGGTGATCATGATCTACATGGTCGGTGCGCCGCCGCATCAGGACATGTATGACCTGAAGATGGACGCTCCCTCCGAAATTCGGGGTGAGTTCCGGCCGATCGACACCGCCGTGCCGGGCATCCAAATCTGCGAGCATCTGCCGAAGCTGGCCTCAATCATGGACAAGCTCGTCCCGCTGAGGTCGGTCTACGGTTCACCGGACGGCAATCACGACTCGTTCATCTGCTACACGGGTCGCAAGGTTCCGAATCAGCCTTCCGGCGGTTGGCCTTCCATCGGCTCGACGATCTCGAAAGTGCTGGGGCCGACGAACAAGTCGGTCCCGCCGTTTCTGGGGCTGGCTCCCAACGCGGGGCATCCGCCGTATGGCTCACCCGGTCATCCGGGGTATCTCGGCGTGACGCATTCCGCGTTTCGTCCGTCCGGTCCCGTGAAGGCCGACATGACATTGAACGGCATCGACGCGAGCCGCCTCTCACACCGCCAGCAGCTTCTCGCCAGCTTCGATCACTTCCGTCGCGATGCCGATGCGAGTCGCATGATGGAGGGACTCGATTCGCTGAACAGTCAGGCAATCGACATTCTCACGTCGAGTCGTCTGGTCGAGGCGCTCGACATCACGAAGGAGAGCGACGCCGTGCGCGCGAAGTACGGCAAGGGAGACCCGAACAACTACGGCGACGGGGCACCTCGCAACCTGGAGCAGTTCCTGATGGCCCGCCGCCTGGTCGAAGCGGGCGCACGCGTGGTGACGCTGAACTTCGGCCGCTGGGACTTTCACAGCAGCAACTTCAGCGAGTGCAAGAACACGCACTTCCCGCTGTTCGATCAGGGGATGCACGCCCTGATCACCGACCTGCACGAGCGCGGCATGGCCAACGACGTGGCCGTCGTCGCGTGGGGTGAGTTCGGTCGCACCCCGCGCATTAATCCCGAAGCGGGTCGCGACCACTGGCCGGAAGTCGGCAACGGCTTGATCGCGGGAGGCGGCTTCCGCACCGGCCAGATCATCGGCGCGACCGACCGCACCGGTTCGAGAATCACCGAACGCCCAATCCACTTCGGCGAAGTCCACGCCACGCTCTACAAACATTTTGGCATCGACCCACACGCCATCACCCTGAACGACTTCGCGGGACGACCTCACCCGCTTGTCGATGCTTGGAAGGCGATGCCGGAACTCGTGTGAACGGCTGCGACTTTCCTTCGATTCAATTCGCCGTCACTTTGAAGGGAGATCCAATGGCAACACATTTTGAATACCGCCGATCCTCTCGAAGTGAGTTGTGGCCCTCAACCGGGCATCGCGGGACTCTCCGCCTGCTGGCGATCTACCAGTCGGCCATCATTGAGCTCGCAGTGACGGGGGAAGCGTTTGGCCAAGTCGGTGCTGTGCGTCACGCAGATCAGCAGGGTGTTCTGCTCTCGGTTCAGATCGAGCAGTAATGTGCCGACCGCTTCGGCTGTCGCGCGATCCAGGTTTCCAGTCGGCTCATCGGCGAGCAACAGCGCAGGGCGATTGATGAGCGCGCGACAGACGGCGACACGCTGACGTTCGCCCCCGGAAAGCTGGGCGGGTCGATGCCCGATCCGCTCGGATAGTCCGACTCGGGTGAGTAGCACACGCGCACGCGCTTCGGTCTCGGGAGTGGCCCCCGCGCCGGGCAGCGTCGGAATCAAGACGTTCTCCAGCACGGTGCATTGCGGCAGCAGGTGATGATCCTGAAAGACGAAGCCGATCTGGCGATTGCGAAACTCAGCCTGCTGCGCTGCGTTCCGTTGGAATGGGTCGTGACCATCGAGTCGGATGCTTCCCGCCGTGGGAGTGTCCAGCGTGCCGAGCACATACAGCAGCGTACTCTTGCCCGATCCCGATGGCCCCGTGATCGCCAGTGCCTCACCGCGCTGCATGGTCAGATCGAGACCTCGCAAGATTGAAAGTGAGCCATCAACCGTGACGTAGTCCTTCGTGAGTTGGCTGATACGGAGAGTCGGTTCGGTCATCGAGGTTCCTTCGCGGCGGCAAGCTGGCAGCATGGCGTGTCGTCGCGCACAATGCCTCGCGCGGGTTGGGTTTCACGCACGAGGCCATCATAGGAACGAACGTCATGCTTCACAATTTGCTGAGTACACACGCCAACGGACTGTCGAATGAGTTCACACGCCGCGACTTGCTGCGAGCCGGAGTGATCGGATTGAGTGCCGTCGGTGTGGAGTCGTTGCTCCCCAGCGCGACGCCGTTCGCATCTGCCGCTGAGCCGATCACGCGAACGGGCAAGCCCCATATGAAGCTCAGTCTGGCGGCCTATTCATTCAGCCGCCTGCTGCCGACGCGCGGAACTCCCGAGCAGTTGGCTGCCGCGAAGTATTCGCTCGAAAAGTTCATCGACTTCTGTGCGGAACACGACCTCGATGGCTGCGAACTGACCGCGTACTACTTCCCGAAAGAGATCACGAACGAATATCTGATGAGTCTCAAGGAACGCACGTTCCGGCTGGGACTCGATATCTCGGGAACGGCGATTGGCAACGACTTTTGCCTGCCCGAGGGCGCGGCTCGTCAGCAGAACCTGTTGATGTGCCGCGAGTGGATCGATCACTCGGCTGCTCTCGGTGCTCCCGTCATTCGCATCTTTGCCGGCAAGGTTCCGCAGGGTGAGACCGAAGAGACGGCACGCGAACGTTGCATTGATGGCATCAATATATCCCTGGAGTACGCCGCCCAGAAGGGCGTTTGCCTCGCTCTCGAAAATCACGGTGGCATCACGGCGACACCCGAGCAGATGCTGAAGATCATTGCGGGCGTGAAGCCGTCGCCGTGGTTTGGTGTCAATTTTGACGGCGGCAATTTTCGGACGGACGATCCGTACCGCGACCTCGCCAAAATCGCACCGTATGCCATCAATGCACAGATCAAAGTTGAGGTCGCCCCCAACGGCAAGACCGAACCGACCGATCTGCCACGCGCGGTGCAGATTCTGAAAGACGCCAACTATCGTGGGTTCCTCGTGCTGGAGTACGAAGCCAAGGAAGACCCGTTCACGGCGATCCCCGTCTATTTGAATCGCCTGCGAGAATTGATTGCCGGTTGATGTACCGAGAGCCAAGTCATTCCGAGTGGGGGCGGCATTGTGCCCACTCGGAAAGCAGTCCGTCACGAGGAAGAGCCGCGAATCATGACCGAACGTCAACCCTCTTCAACGCCGCAGCCGTTCTCATGGCGGACGCTGTTCCGTGCGGCAGCACATCAGCAGGAGATGCTGCGGTACGTGTTGGTCAGCGCCCTCGACCTGTTCATGACCTACATCCTGCTTCGCCAATCCGAGGCCCGGTTTATCGAAGCCAATCCTGTCGCGCGGTACTTCATTTACGGCTGGGGCTTCAAAGGGATGGTCTACTTCAAATTCGGAATGGTCGCGCTGGTCTGTGCGATCTCACAGATCGTCGTGCAGACCCGGCCGCGTGTGGCGCAGTGGCTGTTGAATTGGGCGACCCTCGTCGTCGCGGGCGTTGTGATCTACAGCCTCGCTCTGTTCCTGCGTCACACCAACATGAGCTGGCTGTCAATTTATACTTCGCACGGCTCCAAGTGAGATATTCAAATGTAGCCACGTTTCGCCAGAACGTGGTTGTTTGAATGTCACGCCCGCACTCTGGCGAGGTGCAGCTACGTCTCACTTCAGCCCGCGCGAGGTGTAAGTCTTTCCTCCGAGCAGTGCGATTGCACCTTCACCCCAGTTGAGACAGCGGCAGGGCTGACAGCCTGTTGAAGAACCGTAGGATGGACGCCTCGTCCGTCCGTTTCCAATTGGTTTTCGCTCGGACGAGGCGTCCAAGCTACGTTTGTCAACAGGCTGCTGAGGCC
>JAYVOX010000144.1:0-32115 GCA_043757695.1 Schlesneria sp. | reverse complement strand
TCCCCGTGATGCGCAGATCGCGGTACACCGTCTGCCAGACGCGATCGCATTGCAGCAGCAGCCACGGGCTGGTCGATGCGCCGGTGGTCTGCTCGTCGTGGATCAGCACATTGTTGACGAGGTGCTGCACTCGGCCCGGCTGCACGCGGATCGTGATCCGATTGAAGTGCTCGCTGCGCTCCATCGGATCGGGTTTGTTCAGCGAGTTGCCCCGGTTGCCGATCGGATAGATGCGCGTGCCCGCTCCCAGATTGAGGGCGTCGAAAATGAGACCGCCATAACCGGCGTTCCCCTCGGCCCAGCCTCCCAGCCACGCCTCACACGAGAACTCAAACGTGCCGGTCAGCGGATAGTTGAGGAAGAGATAGCTTTGATCGGGTCCGCAAATGTGCTGGAGCATCCCGTCGTGCGCCAGCCACCACGAGGGGACGGAACCGCCCGTGATGTACGACGCCGGAGCGAACGCGCCGCCAGTCCAGTGAGCGAGTCCCACGTCATGCGGCGCGGTGTCGAGCTGTGCGGCACGGGCCTCGCCGACGACGGTCGCGTTGTACAGGTGACGCATCGCCGCCATGTGCAGATGGTCCTGGAACGAGGACCAGCGTGTGAACTGAAACGTGGTGAGTGCCAGTCCCGCGTCGCGCGTCGATTCGCGCGCAACGGCGGCCTGCGCGAGGATCGCGTTCGACAGATCGGGACGCTGACGCGACCGGTTGGTGCTGGTCTTGGCCGCTTCGGCGTCGGCCTTGCGCTGGACTTCGATGTCCGCGAGCAGATCGGCCGCGATCTTCGTATCGTCGGCTTGAGCGAGCCGCGTTAAGAGTAAAAGAAACTTCGCGTTCTCGACGTTCTTCGTGGCGTGAGGTTCCAACTCCTGTTGCAGTTCGTCCAGCTTGCCCGTCGCGGCGGCCGCGGCCACGAGCAGATCGGCCGTACCGAGAAACTGCGTCTGCCGCGCGGCGCGCGGCATCGCACCGCGAACCGCGTCGAACGCGAGCGGGGCCTTGTCACCCGCGACGAGTGACGCGATGAACCTCACCGACAGCCGGTCCTTCGTCGGCATCGACCACGCCTTGAGCAGGTCATACCGTTCGGATGGCTTGAGCGACGCAAGGCCGTTCAGCAGCGCGGCTCCCTCCTTGCCGGGACCGCCGACCTGATAGTCGCGGCTCGTCGTGGCATCGGCGAACCGGCCAAACATTTCGAGCGACTCGACCTTGAGTCCCGCACGGGCCAACTCGCCGGCAACCTTCAGCATCGCCAGCTTGCGTTGATAGGCGGGATAGTCGCCGCCGTGGTTCGACCACATCGGACCTTGTAGCGCGAGATACGAATCGAGCAGCTTCTTTCCCTCGGCCGTCTTGCCGCTTTGAAAATAATGATGAGCCAGTCGAAAGGTGAGCGAAGTGACCGGCTCCTGCTGGCCGCCACCGCGCGAAGTTTGGATCGACTTGTGCAACCGGTCGACGGTCTGCGCGACCAGTTCGATCGCGATGGGCGGTGCGTCGGAGTGCGAGAGCGCGGGAAGGGCGACATGGCAGGCGAGTTCGTTTGTGTTTTGCAGCGAGTCGAGCTTGAGCCGTTCGGACAACAGGGCGAGATGTTCCTGCGTGGCGGTCGCGTCGTGCGTCGCCAGCGCCAACTGACCGAGCAGCACGCGCGCGGACAATTCACCGAGCGGCTGCTTCAGCCGCGATTCGCACAGCGTTTTGAAGTCGTCCGTTTTCCCGGCCTTGACCGCCGCACGCACGAGCAACGCGCCGATGCTCTGCGGCTGATTGCCTGGACTGCTGGCCAGCGGCTGCGTGTAGAGAAAGGCTTCCAATGGACGGGACTCGGGAAAGACCGTTCCTCGCAGCAGGGCATAGATCGCATCGTCGCTCACACCCTTCTGCCGCAGCGTCTGTTCGAGCTGCGCCAACAACTGCTGCACCTTGATCGTCGCCTGCGAGTTCGCATTGACCTGCTGGGGCTGGCCGAACGGATTGTTCGGGTTCGCCTCCTGCATGGCCTCCAACGGCGGCCCGCCATGCAGCGCCTTGGTCAACGCCTTGAGTGCGAGATCCGTCAGCCCGTTCTCCGCCGCCAACTTCGCGATCTGCGCGGCCTGTTCAAATTGAGCGAGCGATGTCGCCCCGCCCGCTTTGCCAGCAGGAGCGGCAGGACGAGCCACCGGTGACGACAGAATGTTGAGCTGCCCCACCAACGCCGGTGCCAGCATCTGTTCAAATCGCGTGAGCGGACGAGGTTGCCTCGAAAGCTGATCCCCTTCCTGTTCCCTCCCCTCGGCGGGGAGGGTTAGGGAGGGGGGCCGATGAGCAGGTGACAGCGTTTTTGCCAATCGTCCCCCCTCCCCGGCCCTCCCCGCCGAGGGGAGGGAGGAAGCGGAGGCGACAGTCATCGTTGATCGTCTCTTGGCCCGCGCCCCTTGGCCCTCCGCCTTTTTCTTCTCGACCGGCTTGGGCAACACCAGCTCCAACATCTCGGCCCACTTTGCTTCGGCTGTCGGTTTGTCACCCGCTTTCAGCGCGAGTTCGCCCCATTCACGGAGGATCGCCATCGCGTAGCCGTTGTCGGATTGACGCTTGGCCGCGAGCAACGCACGCTCGGCCAGCGTCTCTCCCGCCGCGCGGAGCGGTTCCTGTTTGAGGCAATCGCGCGCGATCAGCCAGAGCTGCGCCTGCTGCATCGCGGCCGAGCGTTGTTTCGCGGTGAAGGTTCCTTTGTCGTTCGGGGCTTCGAGCGGGATGCGTTCGGTGAGAGCGATGAGTTCCGCCACGCTCCCCTTCTTCGCCGCCTCGTCCTTGCCGGAGAGGGCGATCGACGTGGTGAGGATCGCCGCGCCGAAGTCGTCGGGCCGTTTGGTCCGCACTTCGGTGAGAGCCAACTTGGCCTGATCGAGCATCGCCGGTTGAGATGTCATGTTCGCGATGAGGTTGCCAAGGGCACTCGACATCTTCGTCTTGTCGAGTTCGCGCGAATCGAGCAGCAGGATCAGATCAACGGCATCGGGATCGACGGCCACTTCCTCAACCTTCGGCGTCGGGTTTTGCGGCCGTCTGTTGTTCGCGGGCTTCGGTTTCGCCTTGGACTGTGGTGACGGAGTCAACAGCTCGGCGAGCGACTCGGGTTTGAGATCGGCCAGCGATTTCTTGAGACCCGTCTGCAACTGCTGCTTGTACTGGCCTCCTCCGTATCGTTGGGACTGCGTGAGGTCGTCAGTACTGGACAGAACTCGCTGATAAATCTTGATCGCGTCGGCGGGATAGCCCAGGTTTTGGAACTCCTTGCCGATGGAAACGGCACTCGCGACGCGGCGATAGGCCGCGTACTCCGGGCCGTTGCCGTAATCGTCCTCGCCCGGACTCATGCCGTCGATCAGCACTTCCCGGGCCTCGACCATGCGCCCCTGCTTCTTGAGCAGGATCATCAGCGGCTTGCCCGCTGTGTACTGGAACTCGTTCTGATCGCGGTTGTTCTGCATGGCCAGTTTGAAGTACTGGATGGCCAGCTCGACGCACGGCTCGTGAGCCATCAATTCCTGACCGATCTCACGCATCGCGCGGCCGGCATAGTACAGGTCATTGCCCGACAGCTTGTCGAACGTCGGCAGCATCGCCGTGAAGACCGCTTTCCCCTCTTCAATCTTTCCTTTGCGAAGCTCGATCATCGCGGCGAGGGCCTTGCCGCCGGTCCACGTCGGCATCTTCTTGACCGCCGCCGTGACATCCTCGGCCAGCGAGTCGAGCTTCTTCTGTGCGACGCTCATGTCGAGCACGCGGCTGTACAACGTCGTGATCTTTCCGTCCTCGCCATACGAGTACGAATTACCGAAGCCTTGGAAGCGGTTGTTCTGCACGTTCAATTCGGACGGGATGATTCCCTCGCGGGCATAGTCATAGATTTCGGGGAGTTTCCAAAAACTCTCGTCGCGCATTCGACTGAGGAGATCGTTGCGAGCCTCGGGCAAGTCCTGCCACGCCTTTTTGAACAGCGACAGCGCGCGATCCTTGGTCTTGCTGTTGTTGGCCATGTTGCTGATGGCGTTCGTGATGACATGCGTCTGCTGGCGGAAGACCTTCAGGTCGATCGACTCGTAAAGCGTGGCGAGGTCTTCCATTTTGTTGTGCTGCTGATACTTGTTCTGCAACTCGTAATAGTTGTTCAGTGCCAAACGCGGTTCCTTCTCGAAGACGATCTTGAGGTGTTCGTTCGCCTCGACCGTCTTGCCTGCGTCGAGCAGTTTCAGCGCGAGTTGATAACGGAACGCCGGGTTGTCGATCTTCGACTCGGACAGCTTCGCGTTCAGTTCCTCAACCTGTTTGTCGTTCCCCGCCGCGACGTGGTATTCGAGCAGCGTCTCCAACAGCCGCTGCGACTTGGGCGAGTTCTTCAACTGCGACTCGACCTTCCCGATCATCTCGGGCAACTTGCCGGAGCGGTTGAGGACTTGAAGGGCTTGGTTGCGAGTGGGGTCGGTGCCGTCGCTGTAGCGCTGACGCTGCATCTGCGCGTTGCTGTTCGGCTTGGAGCGACGCAGCAGTTGGTGCGCGATCTGGACTGCAACCTCGTTCTTGCCGGTCGAGGCGTACTGCTCCATTAGGCTGCTGAGGACATCCGTCTTGTTGCCAGCTTGCCGCCCCGCGCGCGAAAGAACCGCCTCGGCCTGCTCGTGCATTCCAAGCTGGTGCATCTGCTTGGCAAGAGCCATCTGCAGTTGGGAGTCGAGGCGCAGACCGAACAGCCGATCAGCGGCGGCTCGGGCGCGGTCGATGTCGCCGCCATTGACCGCCAGTCGCAGGGCCATGACCTCGCGCTTTTGCAGTTCGGCCTGATCGCTCGGCGTGAGCGAGTCGATCAGGGTGAGGGCCTCCGAAAACTCGCGCCGCTTCTCGTGCAGTCGCGCCAACTCGAACTTGAACTCGGTGTTCTCGGGGACTTGCTGGATGGCGTCGCTCAGGGTGGCGAGAGCCTCGTCCTTCTCGTCGTTCCACCAGTGGAGATAGCCGACGCAGAACTGCCACATCTGACGCTGAGCCGCCGGTGTCTGCGGATCCTTCAGCGCGGCGGCGAATGCTTCGGTCAGGACCGGTCCCTGTTCGGTCTCACGGTAGAGGGCGAACATCTGGCGCAGCATCTGAAGCGTTGCGTGGTCGCAGACATCGTTCGGCTGCGGGAAGTCGATCTGCTCACCAGTCTGCTGCCCGTTGATGCGCCAGATGGTGTAGTAGTTTTGGTTTCCGGAGGGATTCGCCGCTTGGGCCTTCTTTGCGGCGGGCGTCTGTGCCACGGGAGCCGCATGGCGTGCGGTAACCAGCTTGAGATACCGCTCCCAGAGCGGGAAGACGCCATCCAGAACATCGTCGCGCTTCGCCCTTTGGTTCGAGCGGACTCGCTTCGACATCAACTGACCGAGAATCTGTGACTGGTACTGTGGCGTCGAGACGTGCTGTGCATAGTTCAAGCTCCCCGAAGTTGTCGCCGTCGGTCGCGTCCCCTGTTTGGCGGCGAGTTCCGCGAGGCGATCGAGCAACTTCAAAGATGTCTCGAAATCGCCGCGTTGTACGGCTCCATGCAGGACGGCCGCGATCTCGTTCGGCTCCTTCGCGCTGGCGATCGCGTCGGCGTACATCTTGGTCGCCTCATCCTTCCGCCCGGAACGCCTCAGTTCCGCCGCGATCAGTTCGAGCGATGTGCCGACGTTGAAGTTGTACTGGTCCAGCTCCGTCAGCGACGCCATTTCCTTGGCAGTCGCAATCACATGATCCAACTCATCCTTGTCGAGCGGCGCGAGCTTAACTGGGTTCCCGTTGCGATCGGTCTCCTCGTCGGCGTCCGTAGCGTGGAGATCGGCCGCGGCCACATCGCCCTCGGCGGGACCGCGCAGCGACAAGGAGGAAAGGTACGCCTGTCGGACTTCTCGGTCGGCATCCGGTCGCAACGAAAGCTGCTTGAGAACGCGATACCGTTCCTTGCCGTCGTTCTTGAGCGACGAGAGGTAGCACCAGTCGATCAGATCGCGCCGGTCAGTCGCCTGCGCGGCCGAGTCTTTTCGACTCGCGATAAACTCGTTCAGCTTGCCTCCCGTCTGCGCGAAGGACATCTGCCACGCGAACGCCGCCATGCGCGCCTGTCCGTAATCGGAGGGCACCCAAACCGGTTGCTGCTGTTGCTGCTGTCCGCTGTAGTAATCTTGGCCGTCCAAGTTGACGGCTCGGCGAATCGTATAGACGCGCTGGATGCGGTACTGCAACGAGTGCTGTTGCTGCGCGACGGGATTCATTGCCAGCGGACCGCGCGGCGACTTGGCCACTTTCTTGCTCGCGTTCTTCGCCGCGAGACTCGGTTCGTCGTCCTTCAGCTTCAAGGCGAGAATCGCCTCGAACCGCTTGGCGGCTTCGTCTTGCTTGGACGCTTCGCCCACTTTGGCGATCGATGACTTGTGCAGTCCTGCCAGCGCGGCCCCCTCGCGATAGAGCAGCTCCCAATTCTTGGGCTGATCGCGGGTGAGCTTCTCGACGAGCGTCAGCGCCTGCTCGAACTGCTTCTGAGTCAGCAGCGAGTCGATCGACTTCAAGACGACCTCGGGGTCTTTCTCGTTCTCCGTCAGTTGCGACATCAGCGCGGTCGCCTCTTCCTTTTCGCCCGCCTTCATCAGCAGACCGGCCAGCCGCATCGTTCCCTCTTTGCCGGGCGACGACTTGTTGAGTTGCTGCTGATAACGCACGGCCACGTCGAGATCGCCGTCCGATTCGCAGAGCTTCACCAACTGAGTCAGCAGTTGCGTGTCGCGCGTGTCGTCGGTGAGCAGCTTCTCCAACTCGGTGCGTGCGTTGCCGTCGTCCCCCGCCGACTGATACGCCTGCGCGAGGCAGATCGTCATCTCACGCTGCTGGTTCGGTTCGCGACGCTGACGTTCGAGCCGTTCGAGCAGCCGGTCGAACTGGTTCGTTTGCAGATAGAGTTCCGTCAGTTTCGGCACCACTCCGAGCCGATCTTCGAGATTGCCCGCCTTGTCGAACGCTCGCCAATAGAGTTCGATCGACTCGCTGGTGCGGAACTGCTCGCTCAGCGCGGACGCGAGCAACAGCAGTCCCTTCGGTTCGGTCGGGTTCACGCGCACGGAACGCCGCAGCGCTTGCAGTCCCTCTTCGGCCTCACCGAGTCCGAAGCAAAGCTGGCTGAAGAATTCATACAACTCGGGATTGCCGGGGGCTGACGCGATCAGGTCGCGGCCCGCCTGAATCGCCTTGTCGCGCCGCCCGAGTTGCACTTCCAGTTGAGCGACCTTCTTGAGGTACTCGGTGCGATAACGCCGATCGACGGCGGCCAGCTTCGTGTTGACCTCGACCGCGCCGAGGATGTTGTTCTGCGCTTCGAGGATCCGGGCGGACGACATCAGGATGGGGATCGATTGCGGCGCGAGTTCGCTCGCCTTCGTGACCGCCAGTCCGGCCTCCTTCAACTCCCGCTGAGCCTCATAAGCGCGAGCCAGCCAGAACCACTTGTCGGCAGTAGGATGGGCACTCTTGCCCGTCTTGTCTTCGCCTTTCGGAGCGTTCGCGGCCGTCTTTGTCTCCGGCTCGACGGGCAGGAGTGCCCGTCCTACATCACCGAGTTCCTTCTTCACTTCCTCAATCCGCTCCTTCAGCTTGTTCAACGCCTGCAATTCGCGCAGTTCGCGCCCGAGCCAAGCCTCGCGTTCCTCATCGTTCGCGGCGAGCTTCTTCACCACGTCGAGTTGCTTCACCGCATCCTCGTGCTTCTCCGCCTGTGAGAGCAGATCAACTTGCTTGATCTGGAGGTTGAACTCCTTCGGGTCGAGCTTGCAGGCTTCGGCGTTGGTCTCGACCGCTTCGGCGAGGTATCCAAAACCGGAGAGGACTTCGGCCAGACGAGCCACGTTGGCGGCGTTTTTTGCCTTCCCGTCGGCCATCTGCCGCCAGGTCGCCATCGCCTCGTCTTTCCTCTTCAGCGAATGAAAATACTCGCCGAGGTATTCCTTGTATTGAGCCGCGTCCGGGGCGAGGGCCATCGCCTTTTGATACAGCTCCAGCGACTCGTCGGTCATCTCGACCGACCGGAACAATTCGGCGACCTGCGACGCGACGAGCGGGTCGCGCGGCTTGGCCGTCGTCAGCCGACGCCACACGGCGGCAGCGTCCTTCTTGCGCGTGGCCTCATCGCGGGCGGTGTCCTTCAAAATCACGCGGCCCCAGTCGCGCAGCGTGTCCGGATTGTTCGGCTCGTGCTTGTCGAGTTGCTCGTACTGCGCGATCGCCTCGACGAACTTCTGCTCGTACATCAACTGCGCGATCAGCGCGTGACGCAGATCCTTCTTCGTCGGCGCAGCCTTGAGAGCCTTCTCCAGCCAGCCTTGTGCCTCCGGCCCGCGCCCCAATCCCGCGAGCAATCGCGACAGCCGCGAGATTGCTTCGAGGTCTTCCGGGTTCTTCTTGATCCAGCCCTCGTAGTAGGCAATCAAACCCGCCTGATCGTCGGTGCGCAGGTAGATGTTCTCGATGCGACGACGAACTTCGCGAAACAACCAGTTGTCGGGGTTGAGTTGCCCGAGCAGCTTCTCGAACTCCGCTCGCGCTTCGTCTCCCTTGCCAAGCTTGACCTTGATCTCGGCCGCCTCCATCTGGAAGAGTGACTGCCGATACTTGTCCTTCGTCAGCTTGGCAAGGTTCTCGAAGCGGGGCAGGGCGGCGGCGTGTTCACCTTCTTCGAGCAACGTCGTCGCGATCTGTTCTTGAACGCGTGCATCGTTCGGGAACTGCTTTTCCAGCCGGTTCCAAACTTCGAGGGCCTTGTCAGAGTTTTGTGCCCGCTGGTAGACGCGGCCCAATGCCTGAAAGACATCGAGCTGATCGGCCTGAGCCGGCTTCCTCTGTGTCGCCCGCTCCAACGCCTCCGCCGCCTTGTCTGGTTGCCCGATCAAGACCTGCGACAGACCGAGGTAGTACGACGCCAGATAACTCGCCGGATCGAGCGACTCGGCCTCCCCAAACGCCTTCACCGCCATCGCGTCCTGCCCGCGCAGTGACTCCATCAACCCGACGACCATCCACGCCCCGGCCGCCTCCGTCCCCTTCGCCTTCCCCGCCTTCTCGCGATACGTCTTGATGACGCCGTCCAGCGAACCTCGCTCGACGTGATAGCCGTAGATCTTGTCGAGCGCCGTCCCGCGCCGCGGGTTCTTTTCGAGCACCGTCACGAATCGCTCGATGATCGCTTTTTCCCTGGCCTCCTCGGGATCGGCCTCCTGAGACAGGAGCGGGAACGAAACGGCTAGGCCCAACGTCACACAGGCCACAGTGACGAGTCTCGCGACCGCGCCGCGCGATGCGAGTTTTCTGACCTCCCTCCCCTCGGTGGGGAGGGTTGGGGAGGGGGGATTCGAGCAAGTGAACGGCATGTTCATGTGTGGGCCTCGTAGGAAAAAGGCGTGAGGAGTGAAGGTTGAACTGCGTGGAGACTTGGTTGGCCGATCATCCCCCCTCCCTAGCCCTCCCCGCCGAGGGGAGGGAACAAAGCAGTGGGGAAGGGAACGAGGCAACTGATTGAACAGGACGAAACAGGGATCAAGACGAAAGAAGCGAGATCAATTTTGTTCAGTCATTCTCTTCCTCCCTCCCCTCGGCGGGGAGGGTCGGGGAGGGGGGATGATGCAGGAGCAGGTTTACGACGTGGCTCACCGAGCGCACGCCAGATTACGTCTACAACGGTCTCGGCATCCTCCAAAACATCGCAGTTCCAAAATCGAAGGACTTGAAAGCCTTGAGCATTCAACCACCGAGTTCGTTCGTTGTCATAGTCGCGTTGCAGCGTGTGTTGGCCGCCATCGAGTTCAACGATCAATTTGTGGGACAGGCAGACGAAGTCCACGATGTAGTCAACCAGTGGCAGTTGTCGTCGGAATTTCACGCCCAGTTGCTCAGCTCGCAGGTAGAACCACAGTTTGTATTCCGCATCGGTCGGATCACGACGCATTTGTCGGGCGCGGTCACGTTGAACATGTGGGTCTGTCATTCAGAATCCCCCCTCCCCAACCCTCCCCGCCGAGGGGAGGGAGCAAGACAGAAGAGTCTCGCGTCGTTTATTGGCCTCAATTTTACTGGTCCAACTTTATTGAAGCGTCGTCCGATCATCGTCAGGCATTCTGTCTGGACCAGCTTGCGTTGTGAAGCGACCACCGACAGAATCTCGCCGCCGACTCGTAGCACATACTGCCAGCTTGTGCGTTTTTGCTCGTGATATCTCCATCAGTCTCACGCCAGACGAAGGCACTCACAGGCTGGCAGCCTGTGCTACGAAACAGGAGCCACTCCGCATGACGACGACCGCAGAGACGCAGCAGCAGTGCGATCAGTTCCGCGAAGATTTCAAGCGGCTTCGGGACGAGGTCGGCAAGGTGATCGTTGGCATGGACGACATCGTGCAGGGGACGCTGACCTGCCTGATCGGTGGCGGACATGTGTTGCTCGAAGGGGTGCCGGGGCTGGGCAAGACGATGCTCGTGCGAACGCTCGCCGACGCGCTGCACCTGAAGTTCAGCCGGGTCCAGTTCACGCCCGACCTCATGCCAGCCGACTTGCTCGGCACGAACGTCGTCCTCGAAACGCCGGACAAACAAAAAAAATTCGAGTTCCAGCAGGGGCCGATCTTCACCAACATTCTGCTGGCGGACGAAATCAACCGCGCGACGCCGAAGACTCAATCGGCGCTGCTCGAAGCGATGCAGGAGCACACCGTCACCATCGCCGGTCACACGTACAAGCTGCCCGAACCGTTCTTCGTCCTCGCCACGCAGAACCCTCTGGAAATGGAGGGAACCTATCCGCTTCCCGAAGCGCAGCTCGACCGCTTCTTCAACAAGCTGATCGTGCCGTTCCCGACGATGAATGAGTTGGAAACGATTCTCGACCGGACCACGGAAGCGAAGTCTCCGAAGGCCGAGCCGGTGCTCACGGGTGAGCAAGCTCTGTCAATGAGCCGCCTCGCGCGACAGATTCCGATTGCCGAGGACGTGCGTCGCTACGGCATCTCACTGATCCTGGCGACTCACCCGGACAACGCGCTGGCTCCCGAGATCACCAAGCGTTTCGTTCGCTACGGCAGCAGCCCGCGCGGTGCGCAGGCGATGATCCTCGCCGCGAAAATCCTCGCCATCCTCGACGGCCGCTACCACGTCGCCCGAGACGACCTGAAGGCCGTCGCCCTTGGAGTCCTTCGCCACCGCATCCTCCTCAACTTCGAAGGCCAGGCGGAAGGCGTGCAGACTGACACGGTGGTCGAGGGTATCTTGAAGGCCGTGACGGCCTAGTATCGCAATCAACAACATCGGTCTTGAATGAAGGGAGAAGACAAATGACGACAGCCAGATCACCAGCGGTTTCCGAGTTGCGAACTCTGGCCGAGATCGAATCGGCCGCGTTGAAGCTGGATGTCGCGGAGCGGGCGCAGCTCGTGCAGGTTGTGGCCGCGAGTCTCGATGCGACGGGTGAGGCTCTGGAGGAGCCGACGGAAGAGGATCGAATCTGGTGGGCCGAGATCGAGCGGCGTGTGGCTGAGATCCGGCAGGGAAAAGCGGTGGGTCGGGATGGAGAAACAGTGATGCGCGAGGCTTTGGCGAGGTATTCATGACGCCGCATGAATTTCATCTCGAAGCCGAAATCGAAATGCTCGCGCAGGCAGACTACTACGAATTTCGTGAACCCGGGTTGGGGACGCGGTTCCTGTTGGCGGTGGGACGGGCGATCGAGCGATTGAAGTTTGATCCGGCGGCCGGCCGAAGACCTCGTCTCATTTGCGGAGGCAACCCGTCGAGGACTTCAAGTTCGACGTGTTGTATCTCGACGAACCGGATTGCATTTGGATCGTCGCGGTCGCTCACTACAGTCGCAAGACGGCGTACTGGCGGAAACGTCTCCGACGGCAACAGTCACAGGGGTGAGAGATGCTCTTCGACGGCGATTTTTTGAAGAAGCTGGAATATCTGTCGCTGATCTCCAAGCGAGTCTTTCGCGGGTCGCTGCTGGCTCAACGGCGGACGAAGCAGATGGGGGGCGGGATCGAGTTCGCCGACCATCGCGAGTACGCGCCCGGCGACGATTTCCGGCATCTCGACTGGAACATCTACGCGCGGCATGGCGATCTGCTGCTGAAGCGGTTTCAAGAGGAGGAGGACTTGCACTGCTACTTCCTGCTCGACTGTTCGCGCAGCATGGCGTTTGGCAGTCCGGCGAAGTTCGATCTCGCGCGGCAGGTGACGGCGGCGCTGGCGTACATCGCGCTGTCGAACCTCGACCGGATCGGAGTCATCGCCTACTCGCAGGACATCATCGGCGACTTCCCGCTGACGCGCGGCAAGGACCGCATCCTGTCGCTGCTTCGATTTCTGGAGAAGCTCGAACCGCAGGGAACAGACACGAACCTCGGGCGCATCACAAACAGTTTTGTGCTGAGACCTCAGCGGCGCGGACTGGCCGTCGTGGTGAGTGACCTCTTCGACCCGAGCGGCTATGAGAAGGGCCTCGATCTGCTGCGGCATCGAACCTACGAACCGCACCTCATCCAAATTCACGACCCGGCCGAAGCGAAACCGAATCTGCTCGGTGAGATCGAACTGGTGGACATCGAGACCGACTCCATCCGCAAGGTCACGATCACCGAACGAGCCTTGCGCGACTACCGCCGCGTCTTCAACGACTTCCAAACCGGAGTCGCCGCGTATGGAAAGCGATATGGACTCGGGTGTACTCAGACGACGAACGACATCAATTTTGAGGATCTCATTCTGCGCATGATGCGAACGGCGGGAGCGGTGAGTTGAAGAGGTTGGTGGCAGAAAAATTGTGGGTAGAAAGATGAAAGCAGTAGAGAATGCATAGATATTGAGCTTCGAACATCGCTTTCCGAATCCTCATTTCCTTCCGCATTTTTCTACCCCCAATCTTTCTGCCATTTGTCTTCCTGAGGTCAGATATCCATGACGTTCGATTCCCCATCATCCTTGTTCTGGCTGGCCCTCGCGGTGCCGATTGTGGTCTTCTACATCCTGAAGATCAGGCTGCGTCGTCAGCCGGTTTCGACCGTGATGTTCTGGCAGCAGGTGTTGGACGAGCAGAATCCGCGTTCGATCTGGCAGCGGTTGAGACATCTCGTTTCGTTGCTGATGCAACTGGCGATGCTCGCGTTGCTGGCGCTGGCGGTGGCCGATCCGTACTTCTTCTGGGAAGTGCGGGCCGCGCGGCGGATCGTGGTCGTGGTGGACAACTCGGCCAGCATGAACGCGACCGATGCGAAACCGACCCGACTCGCCGAAGCCAAGCGGCAGGCGAGGCAACTCATCGCGGGGATGAGGCATCGCGACGAAGTGGCCTTGGTGACGGCGGGGACTCAACCGCAGGTCGTCGTCGGATTCACGGGTCGTCAGAAAACGGTGAGCAACGCACTCGATGCTGTTCCCGCGACAGATGGTCCGTCGCAAGTGGCCGAAGCGGTAGCGCTCGGCCAGCGGTTGCTGGGCGAGAGGCGGGACGGGAAGCAACCCGAGGTTGTAGTCTTTAGTGATGGGCGGTTTGAGGGGGCGGAAGCATTGGCAAGTGGGGAGGGCGGAGGTCCAAGGGAGAATACTGACACCACCAGCGCAGCCGGCCCCGACTCCACGCCGACTTCCCCTCGCCCCTCAGCCCTCGTCCCTCAGCCCTTCGTCAAACTGCACGTCATCGGCGAACGATCTGGCAACGTGGGGATCGTTCAGTTTCAGGTCAGGCGATCTCTAGTCGATCCGCTCGGTTATGAGATTCTGGCCGAGGTCCGCAACGCTTCAGATCAACCTGTTGAATGTCGGTTCGAGGTCGAACTGAACGACGAGCCAATCGACGTGGTGCCGCTCAAGTTGGCAGCGGGCGGCAAGTGGAGTCAGGTGTTTGAGAAGACATCCGCCGAGGGAGGCCATCTGATCGCGAAGCTGACTCACGACGATGCCCTTGCCGCCGACAACACCGCGCGGGCCGTGTTGCCTCGACGCGAGATCCAGCCCGTGCTGCTCGTCACCTCGGGAAACCTGTTCCTGCAAAAAGTGTTCGAGGTCAATCCGCTCGTGAAGCTGACGGTGGTGCCCGAGGCGCCGGAATCGATCCCGGTGGGAACGGTCGTCGTCTTTCATCGCACCGCGCCGGAGAAGCTTCCTGCGGGACAGGTCTTCGTCATCGACCCGGCCAACGCCAGCGACCTCTACACGGTGGGCGAGCCGCTGGCGAATCCGATCGTGACGAAGCAGGACAAGGACTCGCCCCTGATGGCGCATGTGCGACTCGACAACGTGCTGATGCCCGAGGCCCGCTCGCTGACGCCGACTCGGCCTGACGAAACGCAGATCCTCGCCGAGGCCGTCACGAAGGAACCGATCTTCTTCGCCGTGAACCGTCCGGAAGGAAAGGTTCTGGTCCTGACCGTGAACCTCGACAAGGGCGACCTTCCACTGCGCACGGCCTTCCCGATTACTGTCGCCAACTCGCTGCATTGGTTCGCGGGCAACAAGGGCGACCTGCGCGAGTCCCTTCCCGCCGGATCGCTCGCCACCGTGACGGCCAACGATTTTGTCCGGCCCGCGAAGGGCGAGTCGCTCGCCCTCCGCAGTCCCACCGGTGAGTTGAAGCCGCTGCCGATCAACGTCAAGAAGATGACCGTTGGGCCGCTGGATCAATGCGGGGTGTGGAGTGTTGTGCAGATCGGGCAAGGGGCAAGGGCTGAGGGACAAGGGATAGAAAAGAAAGAAGTCGGAGGGTCTCCGTCGCTCGCCCCTCAGCCCTCGCCCCTCAGCCCACTCCTCGAAATCGCCTGCAACCTGGCGAGTGCCGCCGAGTCCGACATTCGGCCTCCCGAGGAGTTGCTGGAGACGAAGGCTGTCGTCTCGCCGGTCCTGGCCGGTCTCGGTTCCAGACCGCTCTGGTTCTGGCTGCTGCTCGCGGGACTCGTGCTGACGACAGTCGAGTGGTGTCTGTACCAGAGACGGGTGATTAGTTGAGTTTGGAGTGCGAGGATTCATCCACGCTTTCCTTTCTCCGAGTTATTGGTTTCGGAGAGTCGATGGTCGAGTGAACAGAAATGAAAGCGGCGATGAATCGCCGCACTCCAAATGAGAATGCCTGATGTTCGATCGCTTTCAACTCGACCTGACGCACCCGTGGTGGCTGGCTTCGCTGGTCGTCGTGGTGCCGCTGTTGGCTTGGTACTTCAAACGGTCGCTGTCGGACTTTCCGCCGAAACAGATTCTGGTGTCGCTGTTGACGCGCTGTGTGGTCGTCGCGCTGCTGGCTTTGGCAATGAGTGGGCTGGCATTACTCCGGCCGACGTCGCAGCAGTTCGTGATCGTCGCGATCGACCAGAGTCTCAGTGTGGCCGGTGACGAGGAGGACATTCCGGTTGCGACGGGGGACGCGGCAAAGGAGCCCGTGGCGGCGAAGAAGAGTCAGGTGGATGAGTACCTCGACAAGGCCCTAGCCGACGCGGGGCGAGTGGGTGAGAACAAGGTGATGTTTCTGCCGTTTGCCTCGCAGGCGGGGGTGTTGGGGAGCGAACGGCCTATGGCTTTGTTGAATCAAAGCAATGGGACGAATGAGACTGATGCGAAGCATGGGACCGACGGAGTTGAGGCAGGAGCTTTTTCTGGCTCTCGTCTCTCGTCTCTCAACTCTCGACTCGATCGCAATGCAACCGACATTGCCGCCGCGATTCGATCGGCGGCGGGGGCGATGCCTCCCGATTATGTTCCGCGCATCGTCTTGCTGAGCGATGGGAATCAGACGGCTGGCGATGCGCTGCAGGCGGCGCTGGGGACCGCGTTTGGAAGTGCGGTGTTTTCCACAGCGAACAGATCAGGCGAGCCGGGTGCCGTGAGGCCCCGGGTTGATGAACGTCGAACCCGGGGCCTCACGGCACCCGGCTCGCCTGGACAATTGATTCCGATCGACACCGTCCCGCTCAAGGTGCGTGACACACCCGAGGTGCAGGTCGCGGCGGTTGAAGTTCCCGCTCAGGTGAGGGAGGGCGAACCGTTCTATGTCGAGGTGGTCATCAACTCGAACCATGAGGACGAGGGGTTGGTCGAGGTCTTTCGGGGTGCTCACAAGGTGTTGAGTGAGACTCGCAAACTGAAGGCGGGGGAGAATCGGTTTCGCTTTCAGCAGTCGATCACGGGGGAGCGGTTGGCTCAGTACACCGTCAAGGTCGGCGGGTTGAAGTCCGACACACTGCTCGACAACAACACCGAGTCGGGGCTCGTCTTCACGACAGGGAAGCCGCGTGTGCTGCTGATTGAGAGCGATCCGAAGCTGGCGCAGCAACTCGTCTGGGCACTTCAGCAGGAGGAGATTGAAGTTGATGTGCGGCCGGTCGAGGGGATGCCCGAGTCGCTGGCCGACCTGCAAAATTACGAGTTGCTCGCGCTGTCAAACGTTCCCGCGACAAGCCTCTCGCAGCGGCAGATGGAACTGGCGCGGACCTACGTGCAGGACTTGGGGGGCGGGTTCATGATGCTCGGCGGCGATCAGTCGTTCGGGCTGGGTGGCTACTACAAAACGGTGCTCGAAGAAATCCTGCCGGTCCGGTCCGACTTCGAGAAGGAAAAGGAAAAGCCCTCGCTGGGAATGGTGCTCGTCATCGACAAGTCCGGCTCGATGGGGGGCGACAAGATGGAAATGGCCAAAGGAGGCGGCGAAGAGTGCGGCGGAACTGCTCGGTCCGCGCGACCAGCTTGGCGTGATCGCGTTCGACGGCGATTTCTTCGTCGTCAGCGAGTTTCAATCGGCGTCGAACAAGGCTCGCATCATCGACGACATCAGCCGCATCGAAGCGGGTGGCGGGACGACGATGTATCCCGCGATGGAGGAGGCGTACAACATCCTCCAGGGATCAACGGCCAAGCTGAAGCACGTCATCATGCTGACCGACGGCATCAGTTCGCCGGGCGACTTCGAGGGGATGGCTCAGCAAATGGTGTCGGCCCGCATGACCTGCACGACCGTCGCGGTGGGCGAAGGGAGCGACACGAACCTGCTGGAAGAGATCGCTCGCGTCGGGCAGGGGCGGTTCTTCTCGGCGACCGACCCGGCGACACTGCCTCAGATTTTCGCGAAGGAAACGATGACCGCGAGCAAGTCGGCGATCAACGAACAACCGTTCGTGCCGCAGGTGATTCGACCGACAGCCGCACTGGCCGACATCGACTTTGAAACGGCTCCGTTCCTGCTGGGCTATGTCGTCACGAGACCGAAGGCGACGTGTGAGTTCATCCTCGCCACGGAAGCTGGCGATCCGCTGTTGTGCTGGTGGCGGTATGGCCTCGGCACGACGGTCGCCTTCACGTCGGATGCGAAGAGCCGCTGGGGAGCCGAATGGCTGACGTGGCCCGGCTACAGCAAGTTCTGGGCGCAGGTCGTGCGCCAGTCGATGCGGAAGAACGACGTGAAGGGCGTGATCGTCGATGTGAAGCAGGAACGCCGTCGCGCGACGGTGACACTCGACGCGATCGACCCCACGGGGAAGTTCCTCAACCAGGCCGAGACCGAAGTGACGGTGATCGACCCGCAACTCGGACAGCGCAAGCTGGAGATGAAGCAGACCGCGCCGGGTCGTTACGTGGCCGAGTTCGACACGCCCGCCTCGGGTGCGTACCACATGAATCTGTCGCAGAAGACGGCGGGCGGGACGCTGCTGCACCAGCAAACGCGCGGCCTGATCGTGGGCTATCCGGACGAACTCCGCCTCCGCCCGACCAACGAAGAACTTTTGAAGTCCCTCGCCGCCGCCACGGGAGGCCGCTTCAATCCAAGTCCCGAAGAGTTGTTCACTGAACCGTCTTCGGCTCCAAGCTCGCCGGGCCTCGGCACGACGAACGCGAACGCCCCGCGAACGGTCCCGCGCTCCACGCCGCTCTGGCCGTACCTGGTCTCGGTGGCGATCCTGCTGTTCGTGCTGGATGTGGCTCTGCGACGCATCGACTTCAGCCTGTGGTGGCCAATGAGATGGACGGCTCGATAGGATTGGCTGCGTTACAAATTGTCGGCGTCGTGCGACGGGCGAACTAGGAGGATGTGATGGGGCACTTTGGTCTCTACAAGAAGTTTTTTCGTGAGGCGATGGGCTACGTCAATCCCGATGAGAGTGCGGTCGATCAGCTTGGGGAAGCAGCTCCGCTTCACTCGACGTACCACAAGCGAATCGTCGTTGTGTGCAGCGCGTTTGGAATTGTTGGCGTTTTGGCAGGAGCGAGCTTTTCAATCATTGGGTTTCTGTGGCCGCAATCGGGCGACAAGACCCGACTTTTGTTGCTCGCCCCCTTCATGGCAGGGGCAGCAGGTGTTCTCTTTGGCGCGGCAGTGGCCTGCCTGTTCGCACCGCGAGAGTTTTTGACCGGACCGATTGGAAGCAAGTGGATGACGCTGATTGGAACGAAGAGTGTTCTGGCCGCCAGGATCGTGTGCCTGATGTTTTTATTGGCACCAGTGGCGTTCGCTGCTTTGATTGGCTTCATGTTGCAGAGACCGAGATAGTCCGTCTTTCCCAGCTCCATCGAAATGCCCCGAGATCAATCTGGAACGACAAGATGACCACACTGATTACTGACCGAAGTCTCGAACGGCAACTGATCCGCCGCCGTCGTGAGCGGGGAGCCGACCGGTATGACGAGGTGTGGGAGGGTGTCTACGTCATGAACGCTTATCCGAACATCGAGCATCAGGATTTGGTGGGGCGTCTGACCTACATATTGCAATACCTGATCGTTGATCCAGGGTTGGGCCGTGTGCAGCCCGGCTGCAACGTTTCGGATCGGCCGCAGAAGTGGAAGGAGAACTACCGTTGTCCTGATGTCACCGTGTTCCTCAACGGGACGAAGGCGATCAACAGGAAGTCGCACTGGCTGGGTGGGCCTGATCTGGCCGTCGAGATCATCAGCCCGAATGACCGCTCGCGCGAGAAGCTCGACTTTTATGCGGCGGTTCAAACCCGTGAGTTGATCGTCGTCGATCGCGACCCGTGGTTGATCGAACTCTACCGGCTGGTCGGCGACAGACTGGTGTTGTCGGGAACTGCGACGGAAGCTGGCGGCAACACGTTTGAAACGGAAGTCGTTCCGCTCCGGTGGCGGCTCATTCAAGGTGACGAACGGCCGCTGATCGAGATCACAAAACCGGACGGTTCGCTGACGTGGCGGGTCTGAATTCCAGCCACGGCAGATTGAACGACATGAGATTTTGAGGTTGAACGGACAAGAATCGGCCGATACTCTCCCAGACACGTTGTCTGGCTTCGGCCGAACGAACGATACCTCGCGCGGTCAGGAGTGAGGCTTTTACTGTCGCTCCGCCGACGGAGAGTCTTGTCGGCGGAGCGACAAGACTACAGTAGGTCTCGATCACGGCTCGAAAGCATCACTCTGGTCCGCGTGCGGTATCACTTGGTCGCGTTTTCGAGGAAGTCCTCTTCAAGATTGGGAGACATGCGATGACCGAATCCCTCCGTTCAAAACTTCAGCCGGTTCAGCGTCGTCAGGTGTGGCAGACCATTGCCGCCTGGACTGTGAGTGGGCTGTTGCTCGGGGCCGTGATCGCTCTCGGGTGCGGGGTCGCTCGGTTGACGACCGGCTGGGCCGAGGGTGGCTGGCTGGCGACGATGGCCTTGCTGACGGGACCGGTTGTGGGAGCCGTGGCCGCACTGGTGTGGTTGTTGCCCCGCCCGAACTGGATCGCGGCGGCTCGGGCTGTGGATCGGCACTATCAACTCAAGGATCGCACCGAGTCGGCACTCGACTTCGCGCGGAGACAGGTTCCCGCCGACAAGCTGGCGTTTGCCGAGCTTCAATTGGCGGATGCAATGTCACACCTCAGCCGCGTTGAACCCGAGGCGGTCGCTCCCTACATGGCTCCCCGCTTTCTGCCGGGTGCTGTTCTGGCTGCCGGACTCGCGGTGGTCTTAGCTGTCGTGCCGCTCAAGCCGGATGAAGCGTCGGCCGCGCTCTCGACTCCCGATGAGAACATCGTCGCGCAGGCCGAGGAGATCTCGGACAATTTGAAAGAACTCGAAGAAGAGTTGAACAAGGATGTTGATCCCGAATTGGAGCAGCTCCTGAAGGAACTCAAACAGAAGGCCGAGGAGTTGAAGGAGCCGGGCGTCGATGTGAAGGAGGCGCTGGCGAAAATCTCCGAGATGCAGGCGGCGATCCAATCGGCGCAGAGTCAGGCCAGTTTGGAACAGGTTGACCAGCAGTTGCAGGAGATCGGCGAGGCGATGGCGTCGGCGAAGGCTCTTGAAGGAGCAGGCCAAGCGCTCGCCGAGGGGAAGTACGACAAGGCCGCGAAGGAACTGGCAGAGTTGGGTGACATCGAACTCGAACGAAACGAGGCGCGCAGCACGGCCGAGAAGCTGAAGAAAGCGGCCAAGCGGGCGAAAGGCGATGCGGGCGACGGCTCGATCAGCGACGCTTCAAACGAGTTGGCCGAGGGAATCGAAGACGGTGACTCGGACAAAGTGAAGGGGGCCGCGAAGAAGCTCGGTGACAAAGCGAAGGGGCAGGCTCGCAAGAAGAAGATCAACGATCTGCTGAACGCGGAACTGGCATCACTCTGCGAGTGCAAGGGGAACTGCCAGAAAAACAGCACCGCCAAGGGCAAGAAGAAGGAGAAGTCACTCAATCCGTCGCAGGTCTATGGCATGGGTGAGAGCGGCAACATCGACGGTGACGCGACGAACCTCGCTGCGAATCTGAACCACGAACAAGTCACCGGCCAATCGGGCGAGGGTGAGTCCGAGTTTGAAACCAGCTCGTCCTCGGAAGGCCGTCAGGAAGCCCAGCGCGGCTACAAGGATGTCTATCAAAAGTACAAGAAGATGAGCGACGCGGTGCTGGAGAGTGAAAACATTCCGCTCGGACATCGCCAGACGATCCGCAAGTATTTTGAATCGATCCGGCCGCAACAAGCGGAAGAGGCTGCGGAGAAGAAGACGGAGTAAGCGGTGATTAACAATTTGATTGCGATCACGCCGTGAGTGGGATGTGTCGAAGCAATGAAAGGGACCGAGGTGCCAGTGATGGCCTCGGTCCCTTTCTGTTTGGTGGGTGTAGTAAGTAGAGGAGAGACAACCTTCTCTTCTGTCGGGGGGAGACGAGAAGTTGATCGAAGAGAAGAGAAGAGAAGAGGAGACCTTCGGTCGGGCGTTTCGGCGGGGTCGGGAGACCCGCGCGGAACAAGTAACAACACCCCGTGCCGAGTGTTGCTGCGAGCGATCAGATTGATGAAGGCGGAGAAAGTTGTGGGACTGTAGCGATTCGGCCAAAGATTCGGGTTGTGACTGCCGATCCTTTCCGTTGGATGGCACGAGGCATGTTGCCAGGGACGCTTCGCTGTTTGGACCTCGTTGAGTCTGAAGGGTGAGGCTGTCGGAAGTGGGTTGTCGGGAGAGCGGTTGGAACGGAATGTTCGCCGAGTTCCTCGAAAGGAATCTGACATGACGCGGAACGTGAACCGAGGCTGGCGTGGGGTAATGCTGGTCGGCTGCTTGTCTCTTTCGGCGGTTTCGACCGGTTGCTTCCAGACAACGGTTGGCGGACAGACGCTCCCATCGGCGTACTATCTCGACGACGATGTGCAGTACTTCCCGACGGGTCCAGAGCAGAGGCTGTCCAATCAGATTCGAGCGATCGAACGCTATAAGGCTGAGCAACAGCAAGGTGCGAGCGACCAAACTGGCTACTAGCCGGTCTGGTTGCTGCATGAGTTGAGGCCGAGGCGACACGCGATGACACCGCTGGTTTGGGTGTGCGGGCGCGTTCGTTCGCGGACTGTACTGTTACTGAATCGCGTTTGGGATTGTCTCGAAAGTGGCCATCAGCGCTCTGCCTGATGAGCCTTTTCACCGAGACGCCACCTCTCAAAAGGCTCATCGCGCAGAGCGCTGATGGCCACCTTGGTTTGAGGCGAAGCCTCGCCAGTATCGGGTGACCGTGTGCGCCTCGCAGCCCCGTGAAAAACGGGAGTACGCCACAGAGTCTGTTCCACGGGCTGCCACTGGCGGCGTCTCTGTCGGCACTACCGGCATCATGGTCAGAGTTTTCCCAATGGGTTCGTTGGGAAGCCGCCTGCGCTGCAAGTCGCTTGGTCTATATGTTCGATTGGTGGGTGAGCCGTTACGGCGCCTTCAATCCCAGACGCAGTCCGCCGACTCGTAGACCCCAGCCGTTATGAACCGAACCACTCGAGAGACATCCGCTGCACTGGGGACGAGCCATTCCCGCAGGGTTGGCCCGTTGGGGGATTTCGGCGATCCGGTGAGGGACATTGATCCGCTGACCGTACTCGTGGTCACTTCGACTTCGGTCGAGACGCAGTCGCGCCGCGCGGATTGGGTTCTCCCCACACTGCTGTTGTTGTTTGGGATTGCTGCCGGGGCATTGAGTCACTTCACTCTGTCTCGGGCGGAGATGGCTGTGATCCGACAGCTCACGCGGGCGGAGTCGAGTGCGTCGGCGAGCCAGCTATCGACGCACGTTCAATCGCGTGTGCAGGCTTTGAGTCGGATTGCGCTGCGACATGCGCGTGCCAGTCGGATGTATCGCGCCACGTTTGAGGCCGATGCGGAAGCGAATGTGCGTGACTTTCCCGATCTCTGTGAAGTCAATTGGACGGATGAAACGGGAGTGATTCGGATGACATTCCCGCCGGAAGGGAACTCCCATTTGGCAGGCGTCCGTCCTTGGGATAATCCCGTTCAAAAGGAGACACGCGACGAGGCCGTGCAGCGCGGGGCATTGCGGACGAGTCGCGTGTTCGATCTCCGTCAAGGCGGGCGCGGGATCGTGGCCATCAGTCCGATCGCCGGTTCCGAAGGAGATCGCGGAACGGTGGAAGCAGCCTTACGATTGGCCGACTTGTGCCGGATCAGTCTATCCGATGTTCATGCCGAGTATGCGGTGCGTGTGACGGCTGCTGGCAACAGCGAGTTCGAGAGCGTGTCTGTTCCCCGCACCGTTTGGAGTCAGTGGGGTCAGACCTCGAAAGTCTCTTTGCCGGGACCGTCCTGGGAGCTGTCGGTCACACCGACGCCCGAAATGATCGCTCGGATGCTGACTTGGCGACCGTTGTTGGCGGGCCTGTATTGCCTCACTGTTTCGATCTGCTTGGCCGGTGTGGTCTTCTTCTGGAAGGCGGCTTGTGAGCAGTCACGCCGGTTGCGACTGGCCAATGCCGGTCTCGAACGTGAGATGCTCGATCGAGCGGCGATGACGGACGCGCTGCAGGTCAGTGAGTCTCACAATCGACTCGCGTTTGAACACGCCGCGATCGGCAAGGCCATCGTCTCACCCTCCGGCCACTTTCTGCGTGCCAACGCAGCGATGTGCCAGATGCTGGGCCGTTCGGCCACCGAGTTGAATGGCCTGACGTTTCAAGAGGTGACTCACCCGGATGATTTGGCTGCCGACGTGGCGATGGTGGGTCGAATGCTGCGGGGTGAGATTCAAACCTATGAAATGGAGAAGCGCTACCTGCATCTCAACGGCGCGATCGTCTGGGGAGTCCTCAACGTCTCGCTGATCCGCGAGCAGGGCGGACAGCCGTTGTACTTCGTTTCACAAATTCAAGACATCACCGCGCGACGGCAGTTTGAAACGGACCTGATCCGTAGCCGCCAGAAATTGTCGGCCGTCATTCACATGGCGGGATCGATCATCGTGCGGTTCGCTGCCGACGGCACGATCAAGAGCATCAATCGCGAAGCAGAGCGGGCGCTGGGAATCGTTTGCGACGAGCTGATCGACGAAGGCTGTCAGCGGTTGTTCCCCGAGGAAGCCGCGCTGGCTCAGTTCCGCAAACGGTTTCAGCAGGTGCAGACCGAAGGTGGTGTGAGTCAATTCGAGATGAGTGTCACCACGCGCGTTCGAGGTGACGTGACGCTGCTCTGGAATCTGAGTCGGTTGAGCAACGAGAGTCCTGAGGACTCGGAAGTCATTGCGGTGGCGCACGACTTGACGGAGCGGAAACAGGCGGAAGCGATCGTCTTGGAACAGAACCGCCAGTTGACGGAAGCGAATGCGCGGATCGAGGGTCAAGGGGAGGAACTGAGTGCCGCGCGGGAGCGGGCGGAGCAGGCCAATCGGGCCAAGGGTCAGTTTCTGGCGAACGTCAGTCATGAGATTCGCACGCCGATGTACGGCATCATCGGAATGAGCCAGCTCGCACTGGAGTTGGACCTCAGCGAGGAAGCCACTCACCATCTGACTCTCATCAAGCAGTCGGCCGACTCGCTGCTGCTGCTCGTGAACGATGTCCTCGACTTCTCCAAGATTGAAGCGGGCAAGCTCGAACTCCGACCGGCCCCCTTCTCATTGCGGGAGACGCTCCGCCGAACACTCGAACCGCTCCGCTTTCTGGCCGAGCGGAAGGGAGTCTCACTGGAGTGGACGGTCGATGCGAAAGTCTGTGACCATTTGGTCGCGGATGGGAGTCGAGTGCAGCAGATCCTCATCAATCTCGTCGGCAACGCGATCAAGTTTACCGAGGCCGGTCGTGTGGCGATCCGGGTTGAATTGCAGTGTGAGCGTGACGATCAACTCGAACTGCATGTCGCGGTCACCGATACCGGGATTGGGATTCCCAACGACAAGCTGCACCTGATCTTCGCGCCCTTCGAGCAGATTGATGGTTCGACGACGCGCAAGTACGGCGGAACCGGGTTGGGTTTGGCGATCGTGACGAAGCTGGTTCAACTGCTGGGTGGCGCGGTCTGGGTGCAAAGTGAAATCGGTCGCGGAAGCTGCTTCCACTTCACATTCGCGTGTCGTCGAGTGCAGGCCGATGCCGCGCAGGTGCCCAGCGATGCCGTGTCGGAGATGCCCAGGCTGTCTCGTCCGCTGCGCGTCCTTGTGGCGGAGGACTACAAAGTCAATCAGTTGATCGTGTGTCGCATTCTCGAAAATCGAGGGCACGCGGTGACGCTGGCTGAGGACGGGCGACAGGCCGTCGAAGCGGTCTCGCGCGAGACCTTCGATGTGGTGCTGATGGATATCCAGATGCCGATTCTCGGAGGCATCGAAGCGACCGAAGAGATTCGGCGACTGGAAGCGGGAAGCTGGCGACGCGTGCCGATCATCGCTCTGACGGCCAACGCGATGGAGGGTGATCGCGCGCATTACCTGGCCGCTGGCATGGACGATTACATCCCGAAGCCGTTCCTCCCGCGAGCGATGCTCGAAGCCATCGAACGCGCCGCCGCTGAGCGTGATGCCGCGATTCTCGAATTGGCTGCGAGTGAATCGGATTGCGTTCGAGTCTGAGAGGCTATCCGGACAGAAATGCCTTGTTTTCAGGGTGCCACGGTCACGACTTTGCGTGGCCGTGCTTCTGTTGTAGCGAAGACACGGCCACGCAAAGCCGTGACCGTGGCACCCAAGGCCCACTCCGTATGGCCGTTGGAGCAATTCGCATTTCCGGATCGCCTCTGAGGTATTCCTCGTAGCAGCCCGTCTCGCGCGTGATGTTCAAACGAAGTTGTCCACCGCTCGGGAATGGAGACACGTCCTGCGGCCGCGTGTTGAACCGGCCGTGGCCAAGCTGATCTTGCTCGATTCCAGTGGTCCGGCTATTCCACCGCTCTGATCGGCGGCAGATTTTGCCGGTCGTTCAGGGAAGAGCAGGATCGGCACTCATGAGTCTTCGCGCGGACAGGATGTCGCTGGCGTCTCGCAATTTGCTGCGTTGTGAGCTGTGGTCGTGCGCGCTGGTGTGTGCGTTGTGCCTGAGTCACGGTTCCTTTGTATGGGCCGACGGTGAAGTGGAACGAGGTCGCTCGCGCGAGCCAGCGGGCGGTCTGCCATTGCCGCCGCGCGCGAATGTTCGCGAGGCGGCGACGGAGGCACGAACTCATTCGACCTCGAACAGTGCCAGTGTCTGGACGACGGTCATCGCACTGGGCAGCATCGTCGGTGTGTTGACTCTGATTGGCCGATGGATCAAGCCGTATGTCGGTGCGCCGCGTGGCTTGCCACTTGAAGCTCTCGAATTACTCGGCCGACGCCAGATCGAGCCGAAGGTGGCGGTTCATCTGGTGCGCTGTGGCGGTCGCGTCCTCGTGCTCGGAGTCTCCTCCGATGGCGTGCGGACGCTCTCTGAGATCACTGATCCCCAAGAAGTGGAACGTCTCACAGAGACCTGTTTGAACCAGCGCGAGGGGGGTCGTCCACCCGTCTCCGCACGAGCGTCCTCACCGCGTGAGACCGTCGCCAGTTCTCCAGCGGCGCGTGCGCGCGAACCGCGTCTCGCGACGTTCGGTCGCAGTGAGGAGCCGACTCATGAATGAGCGTCTCAGCCGCGTTCAACGCCGTGCTGTGGATGCCGCGCGGCGCTGCGTCGGGCCGCTCGGTTGGCCTGCGCTGCGCGGTGGTCTGGCGTTGCTCTGTGTCTGCATTGCAACCGGCGTTGGTGACGTTCGGGTGCTGGGGCAGGAACGGCCCGATCCGCGTCCTGCCGCGGCGCGACAGCGCGGTAGCGACGTGCCCGTCAGAGCCATTCCGCCAGTCGTGTTTGAGCCGCCAGCGACGGGTGTGGCATCCGCACCGGCGGCGTTGCCTGCGGCGAACGGGTTCGATCCGGCGGCGATCGTGTCACCGTCTGGAATTGGCACCTCGTTGAAGATGCTCGTGCTGATGACGGTCCTCGGTTTGGTTCCGTCGATCTTGCTGATGACGACGTGCTTCGTGAGGTTCTCGGTTGTGCTGGCTCTGTTGCGGCAGGCGATCGGGACTCAACAGGCTCCACCGAATCAAGTCCTCACCGCACTCAGCTTGTTTCTGACGTTGCTCGTGATGGCCCCCGTTTGGCAACGCTGTTACGACGACGGGATTCGCCCGTACTCACAGCCTGTGGCGGGTGAACTGGCGCTCGATGAAGTGACGGCCTTTCAACGGACGGCCGCTCCATTGCGGCAGTTCATGTCGCAGCAGATCGACCGCGCCGGAAATGCCGATGCCGTGTGGATGCTCCTCGATTTCCAACGTCCGCCCGAGAACTCGCTCGCCGCCTCGCGCTGGCGTGAGCCATTGAGCTACGACGATGTGCCACTGACGGTGCTGGCTCCGGCCTATCTGCTGAGTGAACTGAAGGTCGCGTTTCTGATCGGCTTCCAAATTTTTCTGCCATTCCTCGTGATCGACCTCGTGGTCGCTTCGATCCTGACGAGCCTCGGCTTGACGATGCTGCCGCCGTCGCTGGTCTCCTTGCCGTTCAAACTGCTGCTGTTTGTACTGATTGACGGCTGGTTTCTGACCGTGGGGATGCTGTTGGAAAGTGTGCGCGTCGCGTGACGCGCGCTGGCACACACTCGTTCAATTTTGTGTTTCACTTTTGGTGGGCTTGGTCCTCATGACGACTGACACGGCCATCGAACTCTGTCGCTCCGCCATGCTGCTGGCGCTGACCTTGTGCGGGCCGCCGTTGCTCGTGGCGATGGCCCTGGGACTGGTGATCGGTCTCGTGCAGGTGATGACTCAGTTGCAGGACCAGTCGCTGACGTTTGCACCGAAGTTGGTTGCGCTCACGTGCGTGGTACTGCTCCTGCTGCCGTGGGGGCTGGGATTGTTGACCGAGTATTCGATCGATCTGATCCGTCGCATCCCGGAGAGCTTTTGAGGGAGCGGACGCACGCGGTTCCGAGAAGACCGTTCGCCAACCTCTCGTTGTTCACCATGCACGACCTCTTCCATCAACTCGTTGGCGACCCGTGGGGACGGCTGTTGATTCAGTACGCGGCCACCGAGGGGTTGGTACGCGCGGGGATGTCTTTGCTCGTGATCGCGCGGTTGATCGGGTGTTTGGGTGTGGGCGTGTTGCTCGGGAGAACGTTGTTGACGTGGCCGGTCCGAGTCGGGCTGATCGTGTTGTTGACGCTGGTCGTGGTGCCGACGTTGCCTCTCGCGGGAGAGACCGTTCCCTCCGTGCAATGGGTTGGGCACGCGATCGAAGCTCAACGCGGTGTCCTTCAGCGCCAGGGTCTTCCACACGGTGACTCTGTTCAAGCGAACTCTGTGTTGCGGTCGTCAGCTCACGCCGGCGATTCGATCGGGAGTGCCCTCGCATCGCCCGTTGATTTCGTCGCGGCTCTGATGTGTGAGTTGGTACTCGGTGCCGTGCTGGGACTCGGGATGGCAGTCGTTCTGTCCGGTTTGAAGTTGGCTGGCGAGTGGTTCGACCGGCACACGGGACTGGGAATGGGCAGCGTGATGAATCCCGAGCGACTGTCGGAAGGTTCCGTCTCGGCCGAGATGTTGCTGCTGTTTGGCATCGCCGCGTTGCTGTTGATGGAGCCGGTCGGCGGGCACCTGTTGTTCGCGCGCACGATTCTCGAAACCTTCCACACGCTGCCCGTGGCAGAGGCGAGTCACTGGCCGTCACTCTTCGATCTCCTGAGTTGCTTGATGCGACAATCGTTGCTGCTGGGACTGCGCGTGGCGTTGCCGCTCGTAATGGCGATGTCGCTGATCGACCTGACGCTCGGGTTCGTCAGCCGTTCGTCCCGCTGGTCGCTCCTGCCAGCGCTGCACGCGACGCGAACGGCCGCCGCGTTGTTGATGCTCTCCGCCACTTTGCCCGGCGTTGCGGAGTCTGTGACGACGACGGTTCTCGAATCAGTCCGTCTCTCGCGCGAGTGTCTGTTGTCAGGAGAGGTGGCCCCGTGAATCGAAACAGGGAACGCCCGCCCCAAATCCTTTCAATGGGCCTGACCCCAGACGTGAAACCCTTCCCAACCTCGGTTGCTCATCGAACACGACCGCACGAATTGTTGAGACCCGCTCATGTCTGCCGCTGATTTTGGTGAACGGACTCAACCACCGACCGAGCGTCGTCGGCGGGAGGCGCGTGCGCGCGGTGCAGTGGCGCGCAGTGCGGACCTTGTCGCGGCGTTTGTGTTGCTCGCGGCAATGGCTGCGTTGTGGTGGCTCGGTCCGGGTGTCGCACAGCATCTGGCGGGGACGATGCGCAGTGGGCTGTCGTCAGCTTCAGCGTTGCCACTCACGGCCGAAGTGGCTGCGGACATGCTGACGTTGTTGGCGCTGCGACTCGCGCTGGCAGCGGGTCCGCTATTGTTGATCGCCGTCGGTGCCGCAGCGCTGGGCAGCTTGATTCAGACCGGCTTCTTGTGGACGCCGTCGCTGGCGTTGCCGAAATGGGAACGAGTCGATCCCGCGAACGGACTCGGTCGTTGGATGTCATCGGGAACGTGGGTTGCCTTGGCGATGGGACTCGTCAAGCTGGCGACGTTGCTCGGCGTGTTGGTGGCGTTCGCACGTGCGCGGCTCTCGACGCTGGGTGCCTTCTCGACGGGCGAGCCTGCGGAGTTGCTGAGCCTCATTGCACGCAGCCTTGGTGAGCTGGGGCTGCTGTTATCGTTGACGTTGTTCGGACTCGCGCTGCTCGACTACGGCTTCCAGTTCTGGCGGCATGAACAGAGCCTGCTGATGACCGTGGAAGAAGTGCGGCGTGAGCAGCGGGAAGAGTCGCTCGACCCACGCCTCAAACGTCGCCGCGATGACCTCGCCGCAGCAGCGGTGTCGGGCGTGACACCGCGATGAAATAGCGGCTGGCTTGTGACCTGACTGTGTCCCAGCAGCGGCACCTCGCTCTGGTGGTCTCACTGGAATGTGGAGTGGAGACCTGCGGTCGGGCGTTTCGGCGGGGTCAGGAGACCCGCGTCGAACGAATCCCGATCGCCCAGCCCGTTAAGCACGACCTCACAGGATTCCTTCGCCCCAGTCGTCGTCGGGTTCTGTGGTAGGAGGCGTAGTCGGTTGTGAGGCCGGTTCAGATGTCGGCCGCTCGGACGCAGGCGTTGCTGGTGATGCAGACTCTGTCACCGAAGCAGAGGGTAGGGTTGCAACCGCCGTGAGCGACTCGTTCGGTGGGGGAGACTCCTTGGAACGCGATGGTGCAGTCGTGGCCGGGCGCTCGGTGACATTCGCTTTAGCACTGACGGTCGCGGGAGCATCGGCAGCAGCAGGTTGAGGCTCCGCGTTGTTGGCGGGTGGTTCCCCGTAAGACCGGCGAGCGGGGGTGCGCGGCGCGGGGATCGTTGAGGGATGCGGTTCCAGCACGGGCATGTCGTCGATACCGAACGCGGCCGAGCGGACATCGTTTTCGTTGAGCGGCTGATAGGGACGAGGTGCGACGATTTTCTCTGTGATGATCGCCATGAAAGTGCCACCCTCGCGACACGTGCAGGTCATCGTCGTCACGTCACCAAGTTGCTTTCGTTCGACTCCACAGGCGGGACACTTCCATGTCCGCCTGATATCCAAGGAGGTCTTGTAGCCGGGGCCTTTCATGCGGAAGCCTTTGTAGAGCTGTTAGCTATTAGCGGTGAGCTGTTAGCTAAAGGCAGAGGAGGGGAGTGGGGCGTTCGGGTTTTACGGGGCAAGCGTTGAGAGCTGCAACGAGCGGTGTGGCTCGGGATTTGTCTTCAGCGAAGAGCGAACAGCTCTTACCCCCACATGCCTGCGGTGGCTTGAATCATGCCTTCGAGGCCGTAGTCGGCTAGTTCATGGGCGAACGTGGGGACGACACCCACCGGGGCGAGGTCCGCGATCAACCGGCCTTGTGGCGTGCGACCTTTAATCTGTGAGACGAACAGGTCTCGGAACTGATAGTTGTTGTCCTTGTCCAAACCGTAGGCCTCGGCGATGCGGGAGATTTTGCGAGAGCCGTCTTCGGAGTAACGCGCCAGTTGTACGACCAGGTTAATGGCCGAGGCGACTTGGGCTCGCGCGACGTAGACCGGCAACTCGACCTCGGACATCAGTGAGAGCGTTTCGAGTCGGATCAGAGCATCGCGCGGAGTCGTCGCGTGGACGGTCGTCAGGCTCCCCGCATGGCCGCTGATCATCGACTGGATCATGTCGAGGGCCTCACCGCTGCGAACTTCGCCGACGATGATGCGGTCGGGCCGCATTCGGAGCGATGCCTTGAACAGATCGCGAATCGACACGCCGCCACGACCGTTCGCGTCGGGCGTCTGCACTTCCAAGTAGAGCGTGTGCGGCTGAGCGAGTCGGAGTTCTGAGCTGTCTTCGATCACGACGATCCGCTCATCCTCAGGAATCGCGGTCGAGACGGCGTTGAGCAGCGAAGTCTTTCCGGTGCCGGTTCCTCCCGCGACGATGATGTTCTTCTTGAGACGGACGCAGATTTCGAGAAACTCTTTCGCCGACTCGGACATGCTGCCCAGATGGATCAGGTCGTCCATCCCGAAGATGTCGCGATTGAATTTGCGGATCGTGAAGTAGATCCCGCGACGGGCACTCGGTGGCAGCACGACATGCACGCGCGAACCGTTCGGCAACCGGGCATCCATGATCGGTCGGTCGGCGTCGATCTCACGGTTCACGAATTGGGCGACGTTGTGAACGGCCGACAACAAGGCATCGTGACTCGGGAACTCGGCGTTGGTTCGTTCCAGTCGCCCACGTCGTTCGATGTAAATTTCGTTGAAGCCGTTGATCATGATTTCGGAAACGGTGTCGTCTTCCAAGAACGGCCGGATGGGCGTCAGGAAGTAACCAACACTGGCTTCGAAAATGGTATCGCGGGACATGGTGGGCGGAACCGTGGGAGTGGGCTAAGGACCGGCGCATCAATAACTGTCGGGATTTGGTGAGCCCGTCCTTAGAAATTTGGCAACGGAGTGTGAATCAGAACGCAGCGGGGCGGATTCTATAGGTCGCCCGGATGAGTCGCCATGAACTTCGAGCGGCATCCCAAACGGTAGGGTGTCGTCGTTCAGGGGTGGTCACGTGACGAGACCGAGACCTTGTTCGGCAAGGTAGCCCTGTCGCTCCGCGACAGGAGGCGAGATCAACAGGAGATGTTGATCCGCCCAATCATCTCCTCTGAATGAGGAACGTCGCTCGTGCGCGCTTCCTGTCGCGGAGCGACAGGGCTACCTTGTCGAAGAGGTTTCGCTACTCGTGACGTTGCTTGCCAACCCCCCTTGGGCAATGGCACCCTGAGTCACGTCCGTTTGTCTGCCGCGCTTGCGAACGCGCATCGCCTCTTTCAGAATGAA
>JAYVOX010000143.1:0-2445 GCA_043757695.1 Schlesneria sp. | reverse complement strand
GCAGCGTCCAGCCTTCGAGTTCCTTCATCGTGCGCGATGTTGGCTGAGGCGGCTCGTCGTCCTGCGGTTTGGCAGGTGTCGCCGATGAAGTCGTGACTGCGGGCGTTCCTGTGAGGAGCTTCTGCATCCCCTTGCCGAGAGCATCACCGACGAGAAAGTAGGTCTCGGCGTTGCCGAACTCATGATGACCGTGGCCTGGGTTGGGTGAGTCTTCTGGTTTGCGAACGAAGTCGTGTGTCTCAACGAACAGGACCGAACCTTTGAACTCCGGCCGCTCGGCAGCTTTTCTCTGAGCGTTCCGCAACGTGGTCCATTCGCCGGGGGCGACGACCCACGCGCCGGTCAGTTCCCCTACAACGACCGGCAGCTTCGGAGCATCGAGGTCTTTGCGAACATCGTGGATCAGGTTGACCAGATTCTGTTCGTACTCGGGGATCGCCCGCTTCGGATCGACGCCATCGTTCCAGCCGTGATACCAGACGAAGCCCGCCAACTCGTAACCGCCGCCGTCGTACGCGGGGAAGTCTCGTTGGAGGTTGCTCAGCGCGTCGCGCACCTGCGAGATCATTTTTGCGTAGTACGAACCGACATCGCCTCCCGATGACGGCGGGCGAAAGTCCTTGTAGAGACTCTTGCCACCCCACGCGGTCTTAATCAACAAGACCTGATTGTCGAAGTGATCGCCGACGACCTGCCCGAATTGCAGTTCGGGTCCGAAGTGATGCTTGCCATAGGGTGTGAAGCCCATTCCCAGCGAACCGGCTTTTAGTGGACCTTTCTCGGGTTGGTAATGAACCCAGACATCCTCGCGCACGGTCCACTCGCCCGCATCGTTCCTGAGGTGCTTGAACAGTGGTCCCTTTACCGGATCACGCAACAAGAATTTCAACGTCCCTTTGCCCTCGTTGTAGTCCTTGCCATCCAAGTCCGCGACCGCCTGCCCTTCCATGTTCGATTGCCCGGCGAGAATGAACACCTTCACCGGCTTCGCCGCGTGTGCATTCGCCACGCAAGAGGCCAGCAGACCAACGACCAATACAGACAAACGAAGTTTCATTTCAGGAGGGCTTTCTCAAAAAGATTTCAAACGAGTGCCGCTATAACTCACGCGGCCGAAATTGACGCACGGTCGTGTTACTGATGTCCCGTCGCTCCGCCGACGGGACATCTTGTCGGCGGAGCGACAAGACGACAGTAGTTGCCTGATTGTCCGCGCGGCTCGTCGCGTCAGTTTCCACCGCGCGAGGTATATCTTCCACATTCTCATTTCACCGCTTCACTCCGGTCACATTCACGCCGCTGCCGATGAGCAGGTTCCACTCATAGATGGAGCGATAGACTCGGCCAGTCTTTTCGGGCGGGAGGACGTTGAGATTCTCAAAGCCCGCCGCGTCGAACCAATCGCACAGTTCTGGCACGGTGTGATGGTCTTGGTACTGCGGCGCGTACCAGTCGAAGGTGTCGCAGACGCGGTTCTCGCGATTCGGGTGAGCGCTGAAGTTGATGACCTTGTTGAGCGTCTGGTTGACGACCGGCAGTCCGCCGAACCACGCGCCCCATTCGCACCAGCGTTCGAGCTTTTCAGGTGCCATCTGCGTCGTGCGGTGTCGCAGCGCGTGGTTGATGATCTCCTGCCACCACTGATTGCGGCGATAGAGCCAGACCGAATAACGGCCTCCCGGTTTGACGAGCTGCGCCACCGCGTCGAACACCGCACGCGTATTGGCATCGTGGTGCAGGACTCCGATCGAGAAGACGAAGTCGAACGAAGCTGGTTCGAGTGGCAGTTGCTTGAGGTCGGCTTGCAAGAAAGCGACGCGAGGCAAGTGCGAACAAAGCTGTCGCGCCTTGGAGACCGCCGCGCTGTGATCGGCTCCGATCACGGTGGCTCCCGCTTCGCCGCAGACCTTGCTGTAGCGCCCACCGCCGCAACCCGCGTCCAAGACGCGCAGGCCGTTGAGTTCGTCGAGCCTCACGCCCGTCTTGGCTTGAAACGTCGCGCGGTCTTCGTCGTCGTGAGCGACCTCGTACTTGTTCCACTGTCGCCCGAAACTCGCCAAATGTTGGTCGCCGGTGAACCGCGCGATCCCTTCGACCACCGGGTGCGACACTTTGCACGAAGAACACTCGATGCGATCCGCGTTGAGTCGCATCGCACTGCGACACGCCGGGCAACAGAGCGACGGAATGAGTTCGAGTTGGGCGGCCTCGGAGACTTCCATCAGAACTCAATCTCCATCAGGTCTTCGGCGAGTGTGGTCTCGGGGAAGATCGCTCGTGCGGTGGCGAGACCAATCGGATCGTCATCGGGGCGCTGCGGGTCAATGTGCGTCAGATAGAGCCGTCCGACCCCCGCCTCTTTCGCCAGTCGAGCCACCGCCGAAGTGTGGCTGTGTCCGGTCGGCTCGCACCACTGAGCCAACTCGTCCGGAAAGTTGCATTCGT
>JAYVOX010000142.1:0-2451 GCA_043757695.1 Schlesneria sp. | reverse complement strand
ATTGAGACGCTGCAATCGATCATGGGACCGGGTGTCGTGTCGGTCTCGTGTACCTCGACGCCAATCGTGGAATCGATCACCGCCGTCTGGAGCGATGGCCGCGCCGGAACGTATCGTGGGATCAAGGAAGGAGCGGTCAAATACAGCGCGACAGTTTTTGGTGAAAAAGGGGTCTCAACCGCTGGCATCTATGGCCACGGTGTCCCGGTGAACGGCGTCGTCCCCACGACCGACAAATACGTCGGTTATGAAGGCTTGGCCATTGAGATTGCCAAGTTCTTTCAGACCGGCCAGCCTCCCGTCAGCCCGGCCGAAACGCTCGAAATCTTCGCCCTCCTGCAAGCCGCTGAAGAGAGCAAGTCCCACAATGGAGCGGTCGTTCGGCTCAAGAATCTGTGGGACGCTGATGCGAAGTAAGCCTCGTGCCGATTCGTTCGATATGAAATGACGCTCATCGTGCAGCGGCCGATGGGGCCGGCTTTACGTGTTTGTAGTTGGCTGCGCAAACGAAACGGCCACCGCTATACTCCCGCCCCGCTGGTCGGACTGACTGCTGTGTTGGCGAGGAACGGTGTTCGAATTGAAATGACGCCGTGCTGGGACTGCCTCTTGTCGAAGGGTGCTGGAAGATGATTTGGGCGGCTTTCGTGCTGCTGGTGTTGCTGATTCTGGCGTTCGATCTGGGGCTGTTCTCACGCGGAGAGCGGAAAGCTCTGACCGCACGGGCGGCGTTGATCCGTACCGGCATCTACTTTTGCCTGGCGCTGCTGTTCACGGGGTTCGTTTACCTCGCCTACGACAACCACTGGTTTGGTCTGGGTGTCTACTCGCAAACGGTTGTTGCAGCGGAGGCGGCTCACGCAGGTGACGCGGCTCACCACGGGACGCTGTTGCCCAAGAGTGGTTGGGAAGCGGCCGTGATGTTCTTCATGGGCTATATCCTCGAACAGTCACTGAGCGTGGACAACATTTTTGTGATCGCACTGGTCCTCGGGTACTTCCAGGTTCCGGCGGCCTATCAGCATCGAGTCCTCTTGTGGGGAATCCTCGGTGCGCTGGTGATGCGCGGCGTGATGATCGGCATCGGGGTCGAACTGATTCACCGCTTCACGTGGATGACCTATGTGTTTGGCCTGTTTCTGTTGGCGACGGCGATCAAGATGCTGTTCGCCGGGGACGAAGAGATGGACTTCGAGAACAGTCGGATGATTCGACTGACACGACGATTTTTCCGCCTGCATCCCCGCTTCGTTCAGGACCGCTTCTTCATCGTGATCGACGGCAAACGGGCCATGACACCGCTCTTCTTGGCCCTCGTCATCGTCGAGACCACGGACCTCGTCTTTGCCGTCGATTCGATCCCGGCCGTGATTGGACTGACGCACGATCCGTTTCTGGTTTTCACGTCGAACGTGTTTGCGATCCTCGGTCTGCGCAGTCTCTACTTCGCACTGGCGGACCTGCTCGGCCGATTCCACTATTTGAAGTACTCGCTGGTGGCGATCCTCGCGCTGGTTGGCATCAAAATGCTGATCCACGACTTCCTGCCGCACGACAAAACTAGTGAGATCACGCTGATCTCGCTGGCCGTGATTGCAGTCGCGCTGGCGATCGGCATCGGGGTCTCACTCGCGATCCCCGAACACGTCGAGAAGCCGGAAGAAGGCGAACCGGCTTGAGTGGGGGCAAGTTTCTGTTTGACGCGGTCAGGCGGCTCAATTCGAGCCGCGCGTGGCACGACATTCCCTTGGCCTACTCCTCAGCTGTAGGCCGTCGCGAGCTGCTGTAATTCTGTCCCGTGCCTGTTTTTCAACGGGAATCCAAGATTACACCCCTCGGTGTCCTGAATGAGGTTCTCTTGCTGAAGCCGCTCACCACACGACGCCATTTCCTGCAAGCTGCCACCGCGAGTGCCTGCCTAGTTCCGTACACCTGGACCAGCGGGGCAGAAGTGACAACCAAGCCGAAGGCCAAGAACGACCGGCTGCGGATCGGCGCGATCGGCATGCGGTATCAAGGCTCCGTCATCGCGGACAAGGCTCAGGAGTTCGGCGACATCGTGGCCATCTGCGACGTGGATCGGCAGATTGCGGACAAGGCGAAAGCCCAGTTCGGCGGCCAAGCCGACATCTACGAGGACTATCGAGAACTGCTCGCGCGATCGGACATTGATGTCGTCACCATTGGGACTCCCGACCACTGGCACGCCCAGATGCTGATCGACGCCTGCCACGCAGGCAAAGATGTCTATTGTGAAAAGCCTCTGACACTGACCGTCGCCGAAGGCCAGCGCATCATCGAGGTCGTGGGCGAGACGCAGCGAATCGTGCAGGTGGGGACGTGGCAGCGGAGCGACTCGCGCTTTCGACTCGCCTCTGAACTGGTGAGGTCCGGTCGCATCGGACAACTGCAAAAGGTGACCGTGGTCCTCGGGAAGAATGTCGCGGGCGG
>JAYVOX010000141.1:0-9024 GCA_043757695.1 Schlesneria sp. | reverse complement strand
ACGTTCTGGTCACGCACCCGCCGGGCGATGAGCTGCGCCGTTTGGCCACCGAAATCGAGTACCAGAATGAGTTCTTCCCGACGAGGCTCTGCGGTGAGCGGGGAAAGAGTTGATGCAGTAGACGAAGAGTTTTCAGGCATTCACAAGACCGGTCAAAGTGGGTGTCTGACCGCAAAACGCGGACAGGGGAAGGGGCGGATTCTATCGTCGGATCAGGCAGAAACAATTGTCGCGGTCACGAAGACGGTTTCGTTGACAGCGGTTGCGCGGCATCGGTACAAACGTTTTGGAGAAGCTGGTTCGAGTTGGCGATTTGCGGCGGTGGATACCGCTCCTTATGACAGTCGGCGTCAGGGATGATGAGACGCGCGAGACTGTCACCCGAGTGGATGTCTTCAGTTTATAGGAAGATCGAGAAATGTTGCGTCTTGCCAAGTTTGCGGCGGTGTTGGCGTGTGTCGTTGGAACGAGTGGCCCCTCGGTGAGTGAAGCGGGTGTGATCCCTTGGGCCTACGATTCGGTCTTTGGGCCGGTCGGGAGTATGCAACGCTCCTATTACACTCCGTACTACGCAGGCTATTCGGGCTACACCGGGGCGAGCTATCAGCCCGCCGCTTACTCATCCGGATACGCGACCAACGGGTGCAGTAGCTGTCAGCAGTCGTCGTACTATGCCTCGACCTACGGCAGTTGCGGATGCTCTCCGTGCGGCTCGACCTGTTCGAGTGGCTGTGCTTCCGGCAACTGCACCGCCAACTCGGTCCCGACCGGTGGCCTCAGCCCCGTGGCCGATCCAAACAACTACTCGCGCGGCACTGAATCTCGCGGAGTCGAAAGCCGGTTGGAAGCGATCGAAAGGCAACTCAACATCGTTCCGCCGCGCGATCACACGGGAACGCGCAGCCGAACCTACGACGATGAGTTCAATGCGACACCGCGACCACGCACCCGAACCAACGATGGACTCGGAAGCGGGAGTTCAATCCCCGCCCGTGAGCCGTATGGCACTGGGACACGAAGGCCAGCAGGATCGGGAATCGACGCAGAAGGCTACTCAACACCTAGCGTTCGAACTCCCGCCCACGGAACAAACACGGATGCTGTCGATGATGGAACCTTCCGCGCTAACCCGCCGGCCCGTACCGGTCCCGATGGAGCCTCGTCCGGAACTCGCGACACGTTCAAGGTCAACACCGACAAAATTAACACCGACCAGAGCGGTTCTGAAAAGAGTGACTCGGCGGCTTCCGACTCCTCCAACGCTGGCGATGCGGACCTCGTGATCCCCGCCAAGAAGCCTGCCGCGACGGGGACCGCGATCGAAGGAACCAATCGCCCACAGACGCTCCCACTCGACAGCCG
This sequence comes from Schlesneria sp., assembly GCA_043757695.1. Classification (GTDB taxonomy): domain Bacteria; phylum Planctomycetota; class Planctomycetia; order Planctomycetales; family Planctomycetaceae; genus Schlesneria. The sequence continues at coordinate 7,662 of JAYVOX010000141.1, read as the reverse complement.
TATCACCTCGAAAGCGGTCTCACCCCGCGAGCGACAAGTGATCGCGGTCGGCTTCCAAAAGCCCGTCATCGCTCGTGCGAAGACGCCTGCTCCCGCCAAGAACTGGGCAGGCAACACGAAGTCCACCGACTTGGCTCAACATCGCTGAGTTGTTGGATGTCGGACGGGATAAGTTTGAATTTCAGAAGGGTGCGAGACATTAGTCTCGCACCCTTTTTGTTTTGTCAGCAGACCTTGTTTCATCGCACGCCAAACCAACTGTTGATCAGCAACCGCTGCGGCGCTGAGAACACTCTTCGCCCGTCGCGGCCTCTTAGGCGAGCGGCAGGAATTGTCAGACCGCGATGTAGGATGGGCACTCTTCCCCGTCCGGATTTCTGTCTTCCAGCCGGGACGGGCAAAAGTGCCCATCCTACAGAGACATTTCTTCTTGCCGCTCGCCTCATCCGTGTTCCGGCCCTGCCATCCGTGCGATTCACTCCTGTCTCAGAGCAGAGATCGCACGGATGCAAAGCCGGGCCACGGATGAAGGGGGTGACAGGAGTATTCAGCCCCTGTTCGCATTTCACGGGACACGTTTCCTCGCCTTGCGTGCGAACCGAGAATCTCGAACACCTGAGCGAGCAAGTCGAGTCGATGGCGATCCGGGAATGGTCTGGGCGGGCAATTTGGTTTCGAGAGAAGCGGGCTGCGGCGGTTGCGGATGCGACAGCCGTTATGTTCCAATGCCGCCCCGCGCGAGGAGGCTTCAAGTTCCTTGTCGGAGCGTAGCCGTGACGGACAAAACGAGATTCAACAGGAGACGAACGATGCGGTTCAGGATGCGAGTGGCAGCGTGGGTGATGAGCTTGATGGCGATCGGCTTTACCGGTGCGATGGCTTACGCACAGGACGACGGCTGGGTTTCGATCTTCGATGGCAAGACGCTCGACAAGTGGGACGGCAATCCAGAATTCTGGCGCGTCGAAGACGGGACGATCACCGGCCAGACGACGGCCGACAAGCCGACTAAGGGCAACACGTTTATCATCTGGCGCGGCGGCGAGACTGGCGACTTTGAGCTCAAGCTGGAATACAAGATCGTCGTCGGCAACAGCGGCATTCAATACCGCAGCTTTGAAGTGCCGAACGAGAAGTGGGTCATTGGCGGTTATCAGGCCGACTTTGAAGCGGGCGACACCTACAGCGGCATCAACTACGGCGAGCGGTTCCGTGGCATCCTCGCACTGCGCGGTCAGGAGACCGAAATTGGAGCCGACCACAAGCCGAAGCTCATCAAGGAAATTGGCGACACCAAAGAAATCCAGACCAAGATCAAGAAGGAAGACTGGAACACCTACCACATCACGGCGAAGGGTTTTCGTTTTGAGCACCGCATCAATGATGTCGTGACCTCGATCTGCAACGACGAAGACAAGGAACAGCGTCGTGACAAGGGAGTTCTTGCTCTCCAGCTTCACGCCGGTCCGCCGATGAAGGTTCAGTTCCGCAACATCAAGCTCAAGCAGGCGAAGGCGGACGCGAAGACTTCCGCCGTTACTCCGTCGATTCGCTCGACACTCGTCGCCAGCACTCTTGGACAAGTCGGTTCGGGCAAGAAGAAGGCGCTGCTGCTCGCCGGGAATCCAAGCCACGGATTTGGTGCTCACGATCACCTGGCCGGCTGCTCGCTGCTGGCAAAGCTCATCAACGAGAGTGGTCTGCCGGTGGAGGCCGAGGTTCACTCGCTCCAGAAGCAGGGTTGGCCCTCTCCCGAGAAGTTGGCGACCGCCAACTCCATCACCATTTACTCAGACGGTGGCGGCGGGCATCCCTTCAACGGACATCTGGATGAGTTGCAGGCCCTGACCAAAAAGGGAGTCGGCATCGTTTGCATCCACTACGGCGTCGAGACGACCATCGGCAAGCCGGGGCAGGCGTTCATCGACTGGACCGGCGGCTACTTCGAGCCGAACTACTCGGTCAACCCGCACTGGGACGCCAGCTACACGAAGTTTCCCGACCACCCGACGACGCGCGGCGTGAAGCCCTTCAAGACGAACGACGAGTGGTACTACCACATGCGATTTCGCGAGAACATGGAAGGCGTGACGCCGATCCTGACCGACCTGCCACCACTCTCGACGCTGGTCGTCGTCGATAAGGACGGCAAAGTTGTGATGGAAGAGAAGGACGGCAAGCAGGTGCCGAAGCTCAGCCGTCCCGAGAACCAACACAACAACAACCCGCATGCCCGCAAGGCGATTCTGGAAGACAAGGCCCCGCAGCACATGGCCTGGGCAACGCAGCGACCCGACGGCGGTCGAGGCTTCGGTTGCTCGGGCGGCCACGTCCACTGGAACTGGGGCAACGATCAGTTTCGCAAACTGATGCTGAACGCGATCGTCTGGACCTCGGGCCTCGATGTCCCCGCCGGTGGAGTCAACGCCGGAAAGGTGACCGTCGATGACCTGCTCCAGAACCACGACGAACCGATTCCCCCCGACTTCAACAAGGCCCGCATCCAGGCGATGCTCGACGAATGGAACAACGAAAAGCCCGTCGGCAAACGCGCGGCCGAGTAAGCCCAGGCCGGTCACTTGTGTGAAGTCGCACCAACGTCGGAGGCTCACCCATGCCATCCCCCTTTCCCGGAATGGACCCGTTCATCGAATGTGGGCCGTGGAGCGACTTTCACACCTCTGCCATCGCCGAGATTCGGCGTAGGCTGAATCGTGAGTTGCCGGACGGTTACGCGGCCCGGGTTGAACAGCGAGTTTACGTTGATGACGATCCGCCCGAGCTTGGCTCAAGGGAAGTGGCTCCCGATGCCATCGTGTATGAATCACCGGAGTCGATCGCGAGCAATGCCAGCCAAACGGGGACGCTCGCCGTTTCCAAAACACTCGTCTGGCCGATGCCCGTCGAGCATCACGAGTCCTGGCTTGAAGTGCGCGATGAGCGGAACTCCCGAATCATCACTCTGATCGAGCTACTCTCTCCATCCAACAAACGTGCCGGTGCAAAGGGGCGGCGGCTGTATCTCCGCAAACGGCGGCGAGTCCTCGAAAGTCGGACTCACTTCATCGAGATTGATTTGCTGAGAGGAGGCGGCACCGTTTGGCCTGCCCCTCCCCATCCCGAGGGAGACTACTACGCCGCTGTCAGCCGGGCCGAGAAACGCCCGAAGGTTCAAGTCTTTTCATGGAGCCTTCGTGACCGACTCCCTTCGATTGCGATCCCGCTCAAAGCAGGCACGCCCGACATCATTCTGAACCTTCAGGAAGTGTTGGATCGCGTCTACGATGACGGCCGATATGGCCCCGCCCTGTATGAAGTCTCTCTTGTTCCCAAGCTTTCGATGGACGATCAGGCGTGGGGCAATCACCTGTTGCAGCAACACACCAAAAATCCCGTCCACTGACACCTTCTGAATCAACACGTTTCTTTCTTTGCCAATGGAGTCTTCTGTGATGCCGATCCGTATTCCCGCCTCGTTCACTGCGCTCGCATTGCTCAGTGCGAGTGGCTTCTGTTTCGCTCAGGAACCCAAGTTTCAGTCGAAGGTCATCGACACGCAGACGCCCGGTCATGCGGTTGAGATTGATGTGGATGTGACCGGCGCGAAGGAGCTGTATCTCGTCGTGCGTGATGGCGGGAATGGATTTGGGTCCGACTGGGCCGATTGGGCCGAGCCTCGGTTGGTTACGGCGTCCGGCGAGAAGAAGCTGACCGAATTGAAGTGGAAGTCGGCGGCGAGCGATTGGGGAAACGTGGCCGTGGGTAAGAATGTCGGCGGCGGTGACATGAAGATCGCCGGGAAGGCCGTTGAGTACGGGATTGGGACTCACGCCAATTCGGTCATCGCGTTCGATTTGCCAGCCGGAACGACCCGCTTCAAGGCGCGCGGTGGCATCGACAACGGTGGCTCGGATCAGGGAATGGGCAGCTCCGTTCAGTTCGCGGTCTACACGCAGAAGCCAAACATCCCCGTCGCTCAGGCGGGTGCGGCCGGTGGTGGCGGAAGCCGCGATCCGAAAGATGCCGTCAGCGGTCTCGATGTCGCTGAAGGACTGGAAGCGACGCTGTTCGCAAGCGAAGCGTCGAACCCCGCGATGCTCAACCCGACCAGCATCGACATCGATCATCTTGGTCGAGTCTGGGTCTGCGAAGTCGTGAACTATCGCCACCGCAATGGCGAGCGAAAAGAGGGCGACCGCATCCTGATCCTCGAAGACACCAACGGTGACGGTGTTGCCGACAAGCAGACCGTCTTCCATCAGGGCAAAGATGTCGATTCGGCTCACGGCATCTGCGTCCTGCCGACTCCCTCGGGCAAGGGGACGAAGATCATCGTCTCGGCGAACGACAACGTCTTCTTCCTGCATGACGAAGACGGCGATCTCAAGTCCGACAAGAAAGAAATGCTCTTCACGGGCATCGCGGGGACTCAGCACGATCACGGGATTCACGCCTTCCACTTTGGGCCGGATGGCAAACTCTATTTCAACTTCGGCAACAGCGGCAATCAGATCAAGGACAAGGACGGCAAGCCGATCATCGATCTGGCGGGCAACGAAGTGAACGCCAGTCGCAAGCCCTATCAAGAAGGAATGGTCTTCCGCTGCAACATGGACGGCAGTGAGTTCGAGACGCTCGGCTGGAACTTCCGCAACAACTGGGAGATCGCGGTCGATAGCTTCGGGACGCTGTGGCAGTCGGACAACGATGACGACGGCAACAAGGGTGTGCGCATCAACTTCGTGATGGAGTTCGGCGACTACGGCTACAAGGATCAGATCACCGGCGCGGGCTGGCAGTCGCCGCGCACGAACATGGAAACCGAGATCCCGCTGCGTCACTGGCATCTCAACGATCCCGGCACCGTGCCAAACCTGCTGCAAACGGGAGCCGGTTCGCCGACGGGTATCTGCGTGTACGAGGGCGATCTGCTCCCCGAGGTCTTCCGCAACCAGGTCATCCACTGCGACGCCGGACCGAACGTCGTGCGAGCCTACCCGGTGAAGAAGTCGGGAGCGGGCTACACCGCCGAAACGGTCAACATCCTGACGGGTGCTCGTGACAACTGGTTCCGGCCGTCGGACGTGTGCGTGGCTCCGGACGGTTCGCTGCTCGTGGCCGACTGGTACGACCCCGGCGTGGGCGGCCACCGCATGGGCGACGCCGATCGAGGCCGTCTCTTCCGAGTCGCTCCGCCGAAGACCCCGTACAAAATCCCGAAGGTCGATGTCTCCACCGTCGAAGGAGCCATCGCCGCCCTGAAGAGTCCGAATGAGGCGACGCGCTACATGGCTTGGACCGCGCTGCACGCGATGGGCGAGAAGGCCGAGGCTGCGCTGGTCGAGGTTGCCACACTGCCGAAGCAGCCAGCTAGACTAACTCCCGCTCCAAAACCCGATGACCCGAATCCGCGACTTCGCGCACGAGCGATGTGGCTGTTGAGCAAGATCGAGAAGAAAGGCCTTTTGCATGTTTCGACCGCCCTGCTCGACCGCAACCACGACGTTCGAATCGCTGCTATCCGCGCTGGTCGTGAATTGATCAACGCGGGCAAAGGCAATCTGACGATCGAGTCGTTTGAGGGAGAGCAGCGGAAAACGATTACGTTTGAGGAGTCCATCATTCGATCACAAACCAAGGAGATCATGACGGCGACGCCGATCGCTCCCGAACTACTCCGCGAAACAGCGATCACATTGCGACATGCTAAGACGCCCTTGAAGGCGCAGTACTGGGCTCAACTTGCAAGTCGCCACGATGGCAAGGACCGTTGGTATCTCGAAGCCCTCGGCATCGGCGCGGGCAACGATTGGGATGATTGCCTCAAGGCGTACTTGGCCCTCGGATCAAGCTCGGACAAGTTTGTGAAGACGACACCCGGAGCGTTCGACATCCTTTGGCGATCACGCGCGAAGCAAACTCCGGCGATACTCGCTCTCCTCGTCGCTGATCAAGCTGTGTCAGCCAGCGACGCGCCGCGTTACCTCCGCGCATTTGATTTCCTCACCGGCCAAGAAAAGGACGACGCCCTCATTCAGCTTGCGTTCGGCAGTTTTGGGGACGAGGCGAAGACGAAGTTCGTCAACACGGAAGCCATCGCGCGGCTGAAGGGGTTTGACATCTCGAAGAACGCTGAGCAGAAGGCGGCTTTGAATCGTGTCCTCGACGGACTGAAGGGCGATCCGCAGTTCATCTCACTCGTCGAGAAGTTCAACGTGACGGATCGGTTCCCCGAACTGCTGGCCCTCGCCCAGGCGAAGCCTGACGACCAGATCGGCATCGACGCCATCCGCGTGCTGCTGGCGAAGAATCAGACGAAGCTCATTACCGATTCGCTTGAATGCAGCCACCCGTCACGTGACTCATTCCCTGGGCCGGTCACACCCAAAATTCGCCAAGACTTCGCGAAGACGGCGCTCGCGACCGTCACCGCGCTGAGCAACTCCGGCGACGCGGCTGCCGCCTGTCTGCTGCTGCCTGTCGTCGAAGACAAAGCCTATCCGAGCGACACGCGCCGCCAAGCGATCAAAGGAGCCACTCGCACCAAGCCCGGAGCTACCGCCGTGTTGTCGCTGGCCGAAAAGAAAGCCTTCGACGACAGCTTCATCCCCGCGCTGTCCGCCGCGCTCCAAACCGCGCCGCTCGACGCCAATCAACAAATGCTCGTCGCGAAACTGTTCCCGGCTCCGGCAGGCAAGGACTCGAAGCCGCTGCCGCCGCTGGGGGAACTCGCGAAGTTGAAGGGGAACGTCGGCAACGGCCAGAAGCTCTATGCCACGACCGGCAAGTGCAACACCTGCCATGTGGTGAACGGCGAGGGAAAGGAAGTCGGCCCGAACCTCTCCGAAATTGGAGCGAAGCTGAGCAAGCAGGCGCTGTTTGAATCCATCGTCTTCCCGAGCGCGGGGATCAGCCACAACTATGAGGCGTGGACGATCGTCCTCAACAACGGCACGACTCAAACCGGTCTCCTCGTCAGTGAAGACGGTGAGAAGCTGAGCCTCAAGGGAGTCGATGCCATCGTCCGCACGATCGCGATCAACCAGATCGACGAACGGCAGAAGAACACGATCTCACTGATGCCCGCCGACTTGGCGAAGCTCCTCTCGCAGGAAGAGATGGCCGACGTGGTCGAGTACCTGATGACGCTCAAGAAGGCGAAGGTTCCCGACAAAGCCGCCGCGCTGCCCGCCGCCGGGAAGCTCGATCAGAAAATCAGCGTCAACTTCCGACGCACTCCGCTCCAGGAGGCGATTGCGATGATCGCCAAGGACATCAACGTGACGTTCGAGATCGACGGCGATGCCCTCAAGTTCGGCGGCTACACGAAAAACATGACACAGGATTTGGCCGTGACCAACCAGCCTGCCAAGGATGTCCTCAGCACCATTCTTCAGAAGTACTCAGACTCGATTCGTCCCGAGAAAACAATGGTCATCGTCGAACGAGGCGATGGTCTTCTCGTGACAACGGCGGTGGCGGCCGAACGCGAGAAGCAAAAGGTGCTGCTGCCAATGGCCAAATGAGGGCCGATCTGCCGTTGTCCGATCAGGAGTGCGGCGAGAGTTTGTCAGACCACGATGCCGGACGGGTGCTTTTGCCCATCCGGCATTCCGACTCTAAACAGGACGGGCAAGAGTGCCCATCCTACATGTCACGATC
>JAYVOX010000140.1:0-9027 GCA_043757695.1 Schlesneria sp. | reverse complement strand
AGATCAACGCGAAGCCTTCTTTGCCGAGAAGGAGCGCAAGGCCCAAGAAGCCTACGACAAGGCGGTCGCTGAAAAAGCGGCCGACCCGACCGCACCGGTCCCCGTCCGCGAGACACTCGTTCGCCCCAAGAGCGACGATGCGTGGGCGTCGCTTCAATTGAGGGACTACTTCGCCAACGAATACAAGAAGGCACAGCTCGCTCCGTTTGTGGAGACCGCTTACTTCTCGACGCTGACCGCCACGAACCAGCAGTTCCTCATCGGTGCCCTCGTGCTGTGCGCGATCATGTCGCTGGGAGGCATCTTCGGCGTGATGAACACGATGTTCGCCGCGATCAGTCAACGCACGAAAGACATCGGCGTGTTGAGGCTGCTCGGTTACAAGCGCTGGCAGATTCTGGTCTCGTTCCTGTTCGAGTCGATGTTGCTCGCTCTCTTCGGCGGCATGCTCGGTTGTGCGATCGGCTCGCTGGCGGATGGCTACACTGCAACCAGCATCGTGTCGGGAGCGATGGGCGGTGGCAAAGCGATCGTGTTGCGCATGACGGTTGATGTCAGTACGCTCGCGTTGGGGATGCTGCTCGCCGTCATCATGGGCTTCCTCGGCGGACTGATCCCGTCGTTGTCGGCGATGAGATTGACGGCTCTGGAAGCATTGAGATGAAATACACCTCTCGCGGCCGAAGCGGGGAGATTGGCGAGCCGCATGCCGTAAGACTGCGGGTTCTTAATCGTCGAAGGACACCCGTGGCCTGACGGCACACGGCTCGCCTCGAACATCTCATTCATGAACGTGTGCGATATAAATCCCCGTGACCAACCTTTGTCTGAAACCTGTTCTGTCCCGTCACCACCGTTTGAGGAACCATCATGCTGCGACTTGTTCGATGTCTCGTTACGTCTGTCATTCTCTTCACGGGCGCGTTGACCGCGCGGGGAGCGGATGACTTCTTCTTCAAGGCCAATGATCGCGTGCTGTTCCTCGGCGACAGCATCACCGAGCAGTACCAGTACTCGACCGACATCGAGCTGTATCTCACGACGCGCTTCCCCACGTGGAACCTGACGTTTATCAATGCGGGGATTGGCGGCGATCGTGCTCAGGGAGGAAAAAATCGGTTCCAGGATCACGTGCTGGCAGAGAAGCCAACCGCGATCACGATCAATTTCGGGATGAATGACGCCGGGTACGGTGCCTTCAACACCGACTTGCAGAAGCAGTTCGTGGACGGAACCGAAGCGATGCTGGCGATGGCGAAGGAAGCGGGCGTGCGCGTCGGACTGGTCTCGCCCAATGCCGTCGATCCGCGCGTGGCGGAGCGGTTCAAGCTCTATCTGGAAACGCAGAAAACGTTCTATGCGCCGCTGTCAGAGTTGGCGACGAAGCACGGTGCGTCGTTCGTCGATCAGTACGCCATCACACGCTCGGGGCTGGAGCGGATGGAGGCCGAAGGGGCGAAGACCGTGATCCCGTTTGGTGACGGCTTCCACACGTCCTCGAACGGCGGGCTGTTCATGGCACACGCGATCCTGACCGGATTGAAGGCTCCGTCACTCGTGAGCCACGTCGGGATTGATGCCGGTTCGTTTGGAGTCGGAGCTGGCTCGAAAGTGCAGGGCTGTGCAATCAGCAAAGAGACGAAGGCCGATGGTGGTGTCGCCTTTGATCGACTCGATGCCGCGCTGGCGCTGCCGATTCAAAACGACTGGGTCTCGCTGCTACCGTATGTGAATCAGTTGAAAGACCTCAACCGGTACGAGCTGGCTGTGGCGGGACTCGCACCAGGAAAGTACTCGATCAAGATCGACGGCGTGGAAGTCGCGACTCATTCGGCCGAAGAGCTGGCTGTCGGAGTGAACCTCGGCAATGTGACCAAAGGGCCGGTCTACGATCAGGCACAGAAGGTGTTCGCGGCGATCAATGCCAAGAACGGCATCGTGCATCAGCGATTCCGAGGCGTCGTGATGGCAAACATCCCCGATTGGCTGGCCGATGTCGGAGCCGAACGAAAGCCAAAGGAACTGGCCAAGCGCTTGGACCAGATCGCCACGCGGCAGGCTGAGATTTATCAAATGGTCAAGCCCGTCTCGCGCCGGTTTGAAGTGACGAAGGCGGCGAACTGAACCGTCGCGACACGACAACAGCACGAGGTCTCTGTCCTGAAACATCGGCCCGGAGTGGGAACGAGGAACTGGAGTGCAGTTTCCGCGATCCCGCTGCGGGCTGATGTCGTTTGTGTGGCTGTTCATTGCGCGACTGATCGAACGTTCGCAAACCCGGATTGACCGAGTTTGGGATCGGCACTAAAAGCCGGTCCCGGTTTCTAGGACGGTTTCCAGCGGAAGGAGTCCGCGAGTCATGCGACATTCAGCTTGGTTGGTTTTGGGTGTGTGTTTGATCGGTTGCCAAGGTCAGTCGGCCAGCCCGCCGCTGGTGAAAAGCAACGGCACGGGGAGCGAGGGCGTTCCGAAGGAAGTGGCTTCGTTGATGGAGCAGGGCCGTTCCGAGCAGGCCCTGACGAAACTCGATGAGTTGATCGGAAAGCAGCCACAGGACGCGGTGCTGTTCTCGGCACGAGCCACGGTGCGGCACCGTCTGGGTCGCAACAGCGAGGCGATTTCCGACTTGGATCACGCCATCGAATTGAACGCGACCGACTCGCGCTTCTACAACAATCGCGGCTTCATTCGACTGGGAATGCAGCAGTTTGCCGAGGCCCTGCGCGACCTCGACCAGGCGACGACGTTGTCACCCAATTACCCGCATCCGTTCAACAATCGCGGTCTGCTCTACATTGCTCAGGGGCGCTTTTCGGAAGCGATCGAGCAACTCGACCTCGCGTTGAAGCACGACTCGAACTATGTCGATGCCTACAACAATCGCGGCTTCGCGGCGTTGCAATCGGGGCAAGTCGCGGCCGCGCTGGCCGACTTCAACAGGGCGCTCCAACTCAATCCGAAGTACGTGAATGCCTTCAACAATCGCGGTCTGTTGCGGGCGCGGGTCGGCGATTTGGAGAACGCGATCGTGGACTTCACGGAAGCCATGATGCTCGATCCGCTCAACGCGAAGTACTACCAGCACCGGCACGATGTCTATGTGCGTCAGTCCTCGTTCGACAAGGCGCTGGCCGACGAAACGAAGTATCTGTGGTTGGAACGGCTCGGTGGTTTGAACGCAGCGCTCGTGAAGAACGCGGCCGACACCGTGAGTCTCGTCGAGCGAGCGCGGCACTACTTGAAGGTCGAACATGATGAGAAGGCGGTCGCTGATCTGGATCGGGCGCTGACGATCAATCCTCGATTGGCTGCGGCGCTCATCACGCGCGCGACCATTCGTTTGCGCTGGCGTGAGTTCCCGCAGGCACTGTCCGATGCCGAAGCCGCCGTGGCGGTCGAGCCAACTCAGGAAGCGTATTCGGCTCGCGGCGATGCCTGCCTCGGGTTGAAGGACTATGACCGAGCCATCGAGAGTTTCGCGGAAGCTCGCCGCATCGACCCCGCAGTGGCCGAAGCCTACTTCCGGAAGTCTCAAGCCTTGCAGACCTCGGGTGAAGCCGAACGCGCCGCCGAGTCTCTCGAACGCGCCTTGGCCCTCGATCCAGACGTGCAGGCTCGGTTGAGGTAATCGACCGGTAGGGTGCGAGAATCCCACTCCCGCTACGGACTGAAAGCAGAAGAATTTCCTATTTCTAGATGCGGAACGTTTCTGCACCGCTCCCTTCGATATAGAAATTCGCAATTCCCAATCCGCAATTAGAAATGATTTCGCTTTCTCCCCACCTCGTGCTTCGAGAGTTCCCCACTCCATACAAAAAACGCTGTCTCCTCGTCAGTTCACGAAAGCTGCCTTCATGACCGTACCCGCGTTGAAGACCAAGATTCAGGGACCGATTGCGGTCATCGGCGACGTGCATGGTCAGGTCGATCAACTGCAAGCGATCCTCGACAAGCTCAAGAAGTTGCCCGACTACCAACAGCGTTGGATCGTGTTCATTGGCGACTTTGTCGATCGTGGCCCCGATTCCAAAGGGGCCGTCGATCTGTTCCTCGATCTGCTGCAAGAGCATCCGCGCACGACGGCGATTGCGGGCAATCACGAGTTCGCCATGTGTTCCGCGTTGGGTTGGATCGCCAGCCGTGACGGCTCGAATTGGAGTGACCGCTGGGTGCAGCACTACAACTCGGAAAAAACCTTCGCGTCTTACGGAGCTGAGGTCGGCAACATCGCGGACCTGAATGCCAAGGTGCCCGCAGACCATCGCGAACTGCTCACAAATCTGCCGTGGTGTGTCGAGCATCCGCAACTGCTGTTCGTTCACGCGGGGTTGAATCCCAATGCTCAGTTCGCCATGCAACTGCGCATCCTGCATCAGAAAGACTTGTCACTGAACCGGCCGGAGTGGCTCTGCGAACGGACGTTTGTGGAAGCCGATCCACCGCGTGACTGCCCGCTGACCGTGGTGTCGGGCCATGTGCGCGTTGATGAAGTTCAATTCCGTCCGAAACGGATTCTGATCGACACGACCGGCGGGGAGAGCGGCAACCTCAGTTGCGTATTGATGCCCGAGAAGAAAGTCATTTCTTCCGGAGGCACAACGGCAGCGACTCCGTCGCGTGCTCCGGTGAAGGCGGCTCCCGCGAAGTCGTCGTGGTGGAACCTGTGGGCGTGAGGTCTTCAGTTGCGATTGAGTATTCGTCGCGAATTCCAACACGCTCGCTCACTGACGTTGCGGATTGGTGAGTGACAAGCTCGGCCCCGCGCGAAGGGCAGGAACTGCCGGTGGACTGTCGGTGTGTCGTCAGCAACGGCGTTCTGGTGGTGTGAATGGGCCGTTCGCCGGTGGGCCGTCTTGACACAGATAGGCTCCTGAACAGAATGCTCCGCCTCTCTGCTCCTTCGGGAATTCGGCTGCGTTGTGGCGGACATTCGTGCGCGGCACCGCGTGATCGGTCGCGACGCCCCGTTTGCACGCCTCGGAAGAGCGAATCGAGCCAACCACGACACGGCGATGAACGACAAGGATGGTCGCGTCACATGCCCGTTACCTCGGCCCGCAAACTTCAGGAGTACTCGCGTACGGCCGAGCAAACGGCGCGTGACGCTCTGATCGTGAACCATCTGTGGCTGGTGCGTCACATCCTGGGCAAGGTCGCGGTGCGACTCCCCGCTTCGGTTGATCTCGACAACCTCGAATCGGCCGGGATGCTCGGTTTGGTCGAGGCGGCCGGTCGCTTCGATGCGGCGCGCGGCGTGGACTTCAAATCGTTCGCGACGTTGCGAATTCGGGGTGCGATCTTCGATGCGGTTCGCAGCAACAGCCTGTTGCCGCAAGTGGTGATGCAGCGTGTCTCGCTGGTCGCCAAAGCTCAAGAACTTGCCAATGGTCCTGTGAGTGTTGAAGACTTGGCCAGCGCGACAGGACTCAGCGTCGAACAGGTCTTGGATGCGTTGAATGCGATGCAGGTCACGCAGGTGAAATCGCTCGAACAACTCAATGAAGATCCGACGGGTTACTCGCCGAACGAACCCGATTCCGACACGGAGTACGCAGATCAAAAACGCTTGCTGGCGGATGCGATCACGTCGTTAGAGGAACGCGAACGTTTGGTCGTGACGTTGTACTACTTGGAAGATTTGCGACTGAAAGAAATTGGAACACTGTTGAAGCTGTCGGAAGCAACCGTCTCACGGTTGCTGGCGGCGGCTGAGAACAAGATGCGGATCTATGTGTCGAACCACGCAGAAAGTAGTGCGAGCCATGCAGGGCGGCATCGTTGAGAAATTTGTCCGGGGCGGCGTTCACCATGTGGTCCCCGGCAACCACGTGACGCGCTCGGTCGGAGCGAGCCTGGGAAACGCATGCGCGGCGCACGAGCAGGCTGCGCCCCACATCGAACTCATTCGAGACGGCGATGTCGTTCAAGCCATCGATGTCACCTGCTCGTGTGGAGCAACGATTCGATTGTGGTGTTCCTATGAACCAGAGACCGCGTTTGCGAGCGAAGTCTGAGGGTGTCGAGTTGGTCCCGCTGAGGGTGAGTTTGCCGAGGCGTTTTTCGATCGGGCGAGAGCCGCCGGTGAAAAGGATGATGAGCGATGAGTCCTACAAAAATCGGCACACTTGAGCTATCGACGCTGGCGGCTGGCGTGGCGGTGGCAGGGATGTTGTTCCTGCGCGGATGGACCTCACCACTGAGTGGCCAGATCACGAGGTTCGACGAGTTCGATTACGTACCGCCGTCTCCCGCGCCGACGTTCGTGATGCCCGAGTCGGCTGCGATCCCGACACTCGCTCACCCTTACGCCGCGCCACGTGCCGCCGCCGCCGTGCCACTTTCCACGACCCCTACGGCTCCCATGCGTGCCAAACCTCGGACGACTTCGGCACCACCCGTTTCGCACCGGCATCTCTCGGCTGCGATTAACTCCTCGAAAAGTAACTTGGCCGCTTCAGCGACGCCCCGTCCATCGACGGCCGTGGGAGCCGCAGTCAATCACAAGGTCACTCCGCTCGGAAGTGTTTCCACGGCGGGCGGCATCACCCCGGCTTCGCACCTCGACCTGGTCCCTTCGGAGCAGCCCGCCGCGACGGCACTGGAACCGAATCGGCTCAAATTCATTCGGCAACCAGTCAAGCCCCCTGCCTTGCCATTGCAGACGCCCTCGTTTCCGCTCGATCGAAACTCGCCCCCTGCCGTTGTGGGGAGTCATCTCGGATTGCAGCCGGGGGAGACGGCGACCGAGCGATCGTTTCGGCTGATGTCGGCGATTGGTGATCTCGAACGACACGTCGAGAACATCACCTTTGAGAACGCAACGTTGAATGCGGCGGTGAAGGAGCGCGAGGACAAGCTCCAACTGGCAGCGCGCGAAGTGCGTGCGCACCGGAAAGACCTCTTGGTCTCGCGCGAGGAACTCGACCGGTTGAAGCGCGAAGTGGATGGCTTGCGCGAGAAGTTTCGTAGCGTGGAAAAGGACAACGCGGCCGTCTTACAAACGATGGCTCCGCTGCTTCAGCAGTTGCTCGAATCGGATGATGTCGGCGCGCTGCCGACGGAACGGGCGGAGTGAGTCATGCGGTTCACGGTTGGCCTTCTGTGCTTGGCTCTGCTGATCTTCGGCGGTTGCGCGCGCAAGAATGCAGTCGTGACAGCACCGCCCACCGCCGTCTCAGCACCGGCACCCTATCAGCAATTCGTGGCTCGCAACTTCGACTGGTCTTCGGTGCAGCGCGTCGTCTTGATGCCGTTGGCCAATCAGACCGCCTATCCCAAGGCGACCGAAGAGTTGCAGATGAACCTCGCTGCAGAACTCCAACGGACGGGACGATTCGACATCGTGGTTGCCACGCGCGACGATCCCGGAGCGCGGGCGCAAGATGTCTTTCGGGGCGGTCAGTTCGATGAACTCGAACTGCTGCGGATCGCTCGCGAGTACCAGGCTCAAGCGGTCCTGTTCGGCAACCTCACCCAGTATCACCCATACTCGCCGCCGCGCGTCGGGCTGTCGTTGCTGATGATCAGCCCGGCAGAAGGCGTGGCGATCGCCTCTTCGGATGGGCTGTGGGATGCGCGGGAAGCGACGACGGCCGCGCAAGCTCAGACCTTCTACAAGCAGACTCTCGAATGGCCCAAAAGTCTAATGGGAGCCAATCGCGTGCTGGAATCGCCCGATGTCTATCAGAGGTTCGTGTGCCAGCAAGTGGCGGCCACATTGGGGCCGCCCGCACCGGGAGCGTCTGCCCCCATGAGCGTGCAGCAGGCGGGAGGGAGCTTTGGCTCTGGCTCACCTGCCGGTTTGATGCCACTGACGGCGGATCCGCCACCTGTACCGGCAGTCCAGATTGTCCCCTAAGACCGTTAGCATCGTCGCGGTCGCGAGAGTTTGCTGCGAATGAGCTATCGGGTGGGTCCCAGCCTGCAAGTCAGTTCAAAACCATTCGACTAGAGAGGAGCCAGAAGCCGCTATTGGATCGTGACGCAGGGGAGAGACCATGGATCTCGGGACGGTATTAGGACTGTTGTTCGGGATCGGCATCACGGTCGGGGCGATGTATCACCAGACGCACGGCAACTTGATGGGCTTCTACAGCACGGAAGGAGTGCTGTTGGTGATCATCGGGTCGGTCTGCGCGACGATGATCAGTATGCCGATGCGGAACTTTCTCCAAGTCTTCGGTGCGCTGCGAAAGTGCTTTTTCATTCGTGAGACTCCGCTCTCGGAGGCCATTTTGCAGTTGGTCGATTTTGCCGCCGTGGCCCGCAAAGACGGGCTGTTGTCACTGGAATCGCGCATGGAAGAAGTGCGCGAGCCGTTCCTGGCGAAAGGCTTGAAAATGGTGATCGACGGTCAGGATCACCACGATGTCGAAGCGAGCTTACGTCTCGAACTGCATGCTCTCGCTGAGCGACACGGGTTGGGCAAGAAGATTTTCGCATTGATGGGGAACTACGCTCCCGCTTACGGATTGACGGCCACAATTATCGGTCAGGTGGTGATGTTCCAAAACATGGGTGGCGACATCGCGGCGATCGGTGCCGGTCTGTCGGTGGCCTTGCTGGGAACCCTGTATGGGTCGCTCTATGCCAACATCATCTGCCTGCCGTTTGCGGACAAACTGGGAATTCGAGCGAATCAAGAAATGCTCCTGAAGGAACTGTATCTGCAAGGAATTTTGGGGATCGCCGCTGGCGATTCCCCCACGGCGTTGAAGCAACGCTTGCTGAGCTTTTTGGACAATCGAGCCGCGAGCAGGATGGAGTGAGGGAGAAGGGGACAGGAGTCAGGGGACAGGAATCAAAATCACGATGTCGGTTTTCATTCTGACTCCTGACTCCTGACCCCTTCTTCCCGCCTTTCCCCAAAGGAACACGCATGTCTGGTCCGCGCAAGAAGGGTGGTCATGAAGAAGGTGGTGGTCACGCTCCCATGTGGATCGTGAGCTTCGCCGACATGGTCATTTTGCTGATGAGCTTCTTCGTGCTGATGCTGGTCAAAGGGGAGCAGAAGACCGCCTCGAATGA
>JAYVOX010000139.1:0-9061 GCA_043757695.1 Schlesneria sp. | reverse complement strand
CGAAAGCCAAGGGAAAAAAGTTGTCCGTGCTGACGGCTTACGACTATTTGTGGGCCGGTCTGTTCGACGAAGCGGGAGTCGATGCCATTTTGGTGGGTGATTCGCTGGGGATGGTCGTGCAGGGGAAATCAACCACGCTCCCGGTGACACTCGACCAGATGATCTATCACGGTGAGATGGTCGTGCGCGCCGTGAAGCAGGCGCTGGTCATCGTCGATCTCCCGTTCATGTCGTACCAAGTCAGTCCGGCTCAGGCGGTCGAGACGGCCGGACGGGTTCTCAAAGAGACCGGCTGTGCGGCAGTGAAGCTCGAAGGGGGTGTGCATCAAGCGGCGACCATCAAAGCGTTGGCGCAGGCCGATCTGCCGGTGATGGCTCACGTCGGAATGAGGCCGCAGTCGGTCAGGCGACTCGGCGCGATGTCGAAGGTTCAACGTGATGAAGTGGAACTACTGGCCGATGCGCGGGCTGCCGAGGAAGCCGGGGCATTCGGCATCGTGCTGGAACTAATTCCGCGCGGCATCGCAGCCAGGATTACGAAGGCGCTGACCATCCCGACGATCGGCATCGGTGCTGGTCCCGATTGCGATGGACAGGTTCTCGTCAGTTGCGACATGCTCGGGTTGACGGCGGGGTTCCAGCCGAGGTTCCTCAAACGATTCGCCGACCTGCGCGAAACGACGTTGGCAGCGACTCGGCAGTACATCACTGAAGTCGCTGCCGGTGAATTCCCCGATGCGGCTCACTCGCACGAGTGACGCATCGCATCACGCACTCAGATCGTTTGTGTTCCAACGTCGTGTCCCAAACTTCCGAAGTCTCCAAAGACTTTGGAAGTTTTTGCGAGCGACTCATGGAGTCACCTCTTCTTCCAACTTTGCCGAAAGTTTACGGCGGCGAGTTGTTGTTCTACGTGAGCATCGAGTACTTCTCGTCCGTCCCGTTTTGTTGTGAGTGATTCGCTCTTTGGAGAAAGTTCATGCCCAAGTTGACTGTGGAAGGTTTCGGCGAGTTTGACGTGGCAGAGGGAAAGCGGCTGGTTCTCGCACTGACTGAGGATGCGGGAGTCGATCAGCTTCACGCTTGCGGCGGCAACGCACGGTGTACGACTTGCCGTGTCGAGGTCATCACGGGCGAACCCGAAGCGATGACGATGGCCGAGAAAAATGTCCTGCTCGCCAAGGGAGTGACTGGCGTTCGGTTGAGTTGCCAGATGGTGTGTGACCGCGACCTGATCGTGCGCTGCACCAGTCGGTGGCAAGGCAGCGGTCGCCCCAGTCCCGGTAATGTCCCCACGGCTGAGATGTCGCCGCCGCCGGAGTGGACGACGAGGTGAGGAACAGCCAAGGGACAGAGAACAGGAGTCAGACGCGGAATACGGTCAGGTGTTGGGTGGCTTTGATGAGGGAGAACCACATGGGCGTGACGTTTTGGACGAGGCGAGTGGTGGCGGTGATGTGTTTGTGGTGTCTCGCGACCCGTGCGGTTGGGGCCGATCACATTCGCGATCTTCAGACGGCCGCGATCGAGGCGAACAAAGCGGACTTCGGTCACTGGGGACATGACGCGGCGAACTACAAGCATTGGGGATCACACACCAACCGGCTGATCCCGGTTTACACGTTCGGGACGCTCACACCGCGTGGCACTTCCGGCGAGTTCGGTCCCGTCGATCTGAGAAACTTCAACGGAGCAAACAGCGCGTACCGAAGCGAAGAGAAATTGAAGCGGCTCTATGGGCGAGTCCCCGCCAACACGCTCAACCCGTCGGCCGAGTACCTCGATCAGACGAACATCTACGACCTGCAACGGGCCGCGTTCGACAGCGGTAAGAAGTACGTCTTCCTCGTGATCTTCGACGGCATGGATTGGGATACGACGCGCGCGGCGGCGATCCACAAAATGCAGTCGATTGCCTACACGAGCGGTCGCGGGACGGGACTGCACATGCAGGACTACACGGCGAGTGGCTCGACCCAATTCGGGTTCATGTGTACCAGTCCGCACAATGCCGGAACGAAGAGTGATCCCGACCAGCAGACTGTTCTCAATCCGGGCGGCACGCTGTTCGGCGGTTACAACGTCGAACATGGCGGACCCAATCCGTGGACTCCCGGCAACGATCCGCCGTACCTCATCAGCAAGTCCGCCAACAAGGCGTTCCTGCACGCCTACACCGACTCTTCCAGTTCCGCGTCGAGCATGACAGCGGGACTCAAGACCTATAACGACGGCGTGAACATGGACTACGCGGGACAGCCCGTCCGCACGATCGCTCATTGGGCGCAAGAGCAGGGTTATTCGGTGGGAACCGTGACGAGTGTTCCGATCAGTCATGCGACCCCCGCTTGCGCGTATTCTCACAACGTCGAACGGGATGACTATCAAGACCTCACGCGAGACATGCTCGGCCTGAAGTCGATCGTTCACCCGAATGAACCGCTCCCCGGTTTGGATGTCGTTATCGGCGCGGGCTTCGGTGACATCCGAGCGAAGGATGGGACAGAAGCGACCGAAAAGGAACCGGCAACGAGACCGGCCGGGTCCAACTTCGTCCCCGGCAATGTGTATCTAACCGATGCCGATTTGAAAGCGGTCGATGTTCGCAACGGCAGCAAGTACGTGACGGCCGTCCGCGCGAAGGGTGTCAACGGACAACAGCGACTACAAGAAGCGGCTCGCGAGGCAGCGACTTCCAAAAAGAGGCTGCTCGGTTTTTATGGCGTCGGCAAAACCAAGCATCTTCCGTTCGCGACGGCTGATGGCGAGTTCAATCCAACAATCGGCCGCGCGGGGAAGGACAAGACCGAAAAGTACACACCAGCCGACTTGATCGAGAACCCCAAGCTGACCGACATGGCTTCCGCTGCCATCGACGTACTCTCGCAAAATAAGCGAGGCTTCTGGTTGATGGTCGAGTCGGGTGATGTCGATTGGGCGAACCACGACAACAACCTCGACTCCTCCATCGGTGCAGTCCTCTCCGGCGATGCGGCGGTCAAGACGATCACCGACTGGGTTGAGCAGCACAGCAATTGGAACGAGTCGCTGTTGATCGTCACCGCCGACCACGGCCACTACCTCGTGCTGGAAAAACCCGAGCTGCTGATCGCACCGAAGTAGTGAGGTCGCAAGCTTGGGAGCGGAACTCATGGCAACTTCGGGGGCTTCCGCAATGCCGGAGCGCCCCCGCCACTCAGTTGAAGCGGGCCTCGTACACCATAACGTTCCGATCACTCCCGTTTTCGACATCATTCTGTCAGGATCTTCCCGCCGCTTTGATTGCCCTCCTTCGTCGCACCAGGACCTCTTCGCATGACGACCGTCACGACATTCACTTCTCTCTCCGATCAACTTCGCAGCGGCGGGCCTGCCGCGGTGTTGGACCTGCTCGCCAGTTCGCTCATCGAGCAGAAGGACTTTCACAAACTGTTCGACGCACGCTGCCAGCGGAAGAAATTTGAGTTGGGTCTGCCGCTCCATCGGCCCACGTCGTTCGAGGATGTTCCGAGCGACAAGCGCGACGAGTTTGAAGTGGCCTACATGGCGGCAGCGCGGGAGGCCGGGCAGTTACTGCTCGCCGACAAAAAGCTGGGGCAGGCCTGGATGTACTTTCACGCCATCCGCGAAACGGGCCCCATCAAAGCGGCTCTCGACGCGCTGCCGCTCCCGCGCGAAGCCAACGACGAAACGGAAGAACTGATCGACCTCGCCTTCTACAAGCTAGTCCATCCGGTGAAGGGCTTGCAGACGATGCTGCGGACGCATGGAACGTGCAGCACGATCACGTCGCTCGACCAGCAGTTTCAGAACCTCACACCCGAGCAACGTTCCGAGTGCGCGGCGATCCTCGTGAAGTCACTGCATACCGACTTGTTGCAGTCGATCGAGCGTGAGGTCAAGCAGCGGATGCCGTTCGCGCCGCCTGCCACGACGATGCCTGAATTGATTGCCGGGCGCGAGTGGCTGTTCGCCGATAATAACTATCACATCGATGTCTCGCACCTGCACTCGACCGTCCGCTTCGCTCGCTCACTGAATGCCGGTTCACCCGAGTTGGCACTTGCCCGCGACTTGGCCGAGTACGGTTCGCAGCTCTCGCCGCAGTTTCAGTACGCAGGTGAAGCACCGTTCACCGAGTTCTATTTCGCGCACATTCAGTTCTTCAAATTCTTGGCGAGCGACGAGCAAGACGCGGCGCTGGCTTACTTCCAGCGGCAACTCGAACAAGAACCCGACGAACAGAATCAGGCCCTCGTGGCTTATGTCCTCGTCGATCTGCTCGCGCGCACCGAGCAACTTGGCAAGGCTGTGGCGTTGGCCGAGAAGTATCTGCTCAAGGCCGACCCCGATTTCGCAGCGGCCTTCTCGGAACTCTGTCTGAAGGCGGGTTGCCTCGACGTGCTGCGTTCGTCAGCCGAATCGCGCGGCGACTTGGTGACGTTCGCAGCGGCCCTCGTTCAACAAACACCGCCACTGTGACACGAAGCTGAGCGAGGGGGGGAGGCGAAAAGAACTAGTCACAGATTGCTCAGCACGGCTTTACTTCGCTCAGCCACAACCAAACAGAATTAGGAAAGTAGAACACTAATCTCCGCTGATTTGAATCAGTGAAGATTTAGTGTTCCAAATTCTTCTCGTTCAGCGCAGAAGTGAAACGTGAGTAGTTCGGACGAACAGAGATCACAACGGCATCGCGGTGCGAAGTCGTTTTTTAGCCGAAGAGCTTTTCAACCGGCTGGCCGCCGTCCACGATCTTGAGCGGACGACCGATGGGACTCATGTTTTCCTTCGCGGGATCGACGTGCAGCGACTTGCAGATCGAACTGAAGAGGTCGGGGACGGAGACGGGATCGTGCGTGATGCTCGTCCCGTCCTTCGATGTCTCGCCAATGACCTGGCCTCCCTTGATGCCACCTCCTGCGAGCAGCGCGTTGAAGTTGCGAGGCCAGTGATCGCGACCGGTCCTCGGATTGATGCGCGGCGTCCGACCGAACTCGCCAACCCAGACGATGAGCGTCTTTTCCAACAGCCCACGATCTTTGAGGTCTGCGATGAGCGTGGCCACGGCCGGATCGCACGGGCTGATGAGACCGGCGGTGCGGTTGAAGTTGTCGTCGTGCGTGTCCCAGTTGCCGTGGCGGACTTCGACGAACGTCACGCCGGTCTCGATGAGTCGTCTCGCCAACAAGCAACCCCGCCCGAATGCCGAGTCGCCGTAGCGATCCTTCAAGCCGGTCGATTCGCTACTCAAGTCGAACGTCTTTGTGAGTGGGGTGAGGACCAGCTTCGAGGATTTGTCGGTGATCTTGCGATGCGACTCGACGACAGATGCTCCGCCACGCGAGGCGAACTCACCCTCCAACTTGTCGAGCAGGCCGAGTCGCCGTTGGAAGCGACCCCCATTGACGGAGGCTCCCAAATTGTCGGGCATCTGTCCCGCACTGCCGACATGGAACGGCTCGTAATCGACACCGAGGAACCCCGCGCCGCTGCCGACACCACCTTGGCCTCGACCCGCTTCGCCGATGGAGACGACCGAAGGCAAGTCGTGATCGGCGAGAGCCAGTTCCTTCGCAATGTTCGAGCCGAGCGACGGATGTTTCACCGAGCCGGTCGGCAGATATCCGGTGTGAAGTTGATACGACGCGCGTTGGTGTTCGCCTTCCTTGTTGGTCATCGACCGGATGATCGCGATCTCCTGCATCTGTTTCGCCGTCTGCTCCCAGCCCTTGGCGATGCGAATGCCCGAGACCGCCGTGTCGATCGCTTCGGTCGGGCCACCATTCTCGGTCCCCGGCTTCGGATCGAAGGTCTCCAACTGCGAAGGGGCACCCTGCATGTAGAGCAGAATCATGGAGCGGCCTTGCTTGCGCAGCTCTTCCGCTTGTACGGCCATCGTGTCGCGGAAGTGGAACGCGCCGACTGTGGCCGCGCCCGACAACCCGTACAGAAAGCTGCGTCGTGAAAAGGCACGATTTGCGAGGTTGATCTCTTCTTGCCAGTGGAGCGTGGACATGTGAAAGGTCTCCGGGTGGGAGGGAAGTTGTCATTTGTGCAGTCATTGGGATATTGGTTACTCATGACAAGTGACCAATGACCTCGTTCATCTCTTCGATAGGAACTCGCTGGAGTTGAGGAGACTCCACATGAGGTCTTCGTAGGCTTCGTTGCGTTGGCCGACTTCTTTGAGGTGGGCTTGGCAGATTTCGACTTCGTGTTTTGATGGCTCGCGGGCCAAGACGAGAAGATAGAGTTCACCGAGAGCATCGCGGTCTTCGGTGTTGGTGCGGAGCAAACGACCGAGTCGGCTGTTGCCACTGGCGGAGATGGCACCTCGCAAGAGGTTGGCGTTCATCAGGAACAGCGACTGCGGCACGTTGCCCGTGATGTCCTCTTTGCTCATCGAGGGGTCGATTCCGAAGAGTGAATCGAATTGGAAACGGGGACGACGCTGAGCGGCTCGTGGCCCGGCGTCCATCATGCCTCGACCGGGACCATTGAGGTTGTCCTCGTCGATTCCCAGCACTTGTAACAAGGAGTCATAGACGACATCGGCACGCAGCCGCGTCGGGGTGACGGAAGCGAACGGCAGCGCGTCTTCTGCCGAGGACTTTGCGGCGACTTTGCGTTGGTACGTTTGCGAATTGGCCACCGTGCGGATCAGCCATTTCGGGTCATAGCCATTCGCGACGAAGCCCTGACAGATCGCTTCGAGTGCTTCGGGGAAGCGAGCCGAGCGAGTCGGGCCGAGATCATCAACCGGCATGTAAAAGCCTTCGCCCAGCATCTCACACCAGATGCGATTCACGATGGCTCGCGCGAACCACGGGTTGTTGGACGTAGTGAACGACTTGGCGGCCGCTTGGCGGCGTTCGAGATCGGAGAGGTTCTGTCCGGGAGTCGCTCCGCCGATGAAGAACTTCGGCTGCATCAACTTCCCCTTGGATGAAGGGTCCTTGAGGTCCGACATGTGGTGTTCGGTTGAACCTCGCCCCGCCTGCATTGGTTGTGGCATCGCCTTGATCTCGACGGCGGTGAGCAGGCCATCTTTGTTACTGTCTGCCAATTCAAAAATGCGATCAGCGAGTTGCGCGGGGACAGCCATTCCTTCGCCGCGCGCCATCATGCCGGGACGCGGTCGCATCTCATCCTTTGAGAGTTTCTTGTCGTTGTTGCGGTCGAGCATCGTGACGAACTGCTCGGGGTTCTCTCGCATCAGGTCGCCTCGCCCCCGCTCCGTGTTGACCGAGAGAACTTCGATCTTGATCTCACCGACCATCATTCGTCTCAGGTTAATGCGAGGGAAATAGGCGGCCAGTTCGTGAAACTGCTCACGTTTCCAGATGTCCGACGGATGGTCGTGACAGTTCGCGCACTGCATTTGAATGCCGAGAAAAATGCGACAGGCTTCGGCGGCCACATCTTCGTTCTCGCCGCTCTGCGCGAAGATCAACGCGGTCTCGGGATGTTCGGTGACATCACCCACGGCCGTGAGAATCGACGTGGCGGTGTCGTTCCAGCCAACGCTCGTGTTCCACTGCTCGGCCAGCCACTTTTCAAAGTCTCCCTGCGAGAGTCGCGAGCGTGGTTCGGTGGCGGGCATGTAGATCACGTCGCGCCAGTAGCGTGCCCAGTTTTGACCGAAGTGCGGTGAAGCGAGCAACCGTTCGACGAGCTTCGTCCGTTTGCCCGAATCGGGGTCGAGTACGAACAGAGTCACATCACGCGGCGAAGGCAACTGCCCGGAGATGTCGAGCGACGCGCGACGCAGAAAGTCCTCATCGTTGCAGAGGCCGGTCGGTGAGACTCCCACTTTGGAGAGGTCGGCCAGAATGAGTTGATCGACTTTGGCGGCGACACCACTCGCCGTCGGTCTCGCGATGGCGCCGGGCTTGACTGACTTGGTGGCCGCCGGCTTGTTGGCGGCTATGGTCTCTGCAACGAACAGACTCCATCCCGCCGCCCCGATCAAAACGGGCGTGATCAGAGTGAGCGCGTGGCGGGATCGTCGAGCGGAGTCGGTCAGCTTCATGTGAACTTCCTTGACAGGATGGACGCGAGTTGGATCGCGCAATTCGAGGCTCAATGGAGTGAGGGAGGCGTGGCAGACACGGGGACCACGCGGTTCCGTGTGTTGTCTTGGGTCTTGAGCGGTTGGCGATTGCGTGTGGCCGAGACAGGATTGAAACCCTCGCTCACGAAAAAGTTCCGTTGCGATGTGACTCACGTAGCCAAGCGGGACATCCAGAACCGGCCGTGATTGCGTGATCGTCATCAGCGACATTCGCGAACCAGAGACGATTCATCAAAGTTGGCCGGGCGGCAACTTCGGCGGGAAGTCCAAGCTAAGATTGGGCTCCTGTTGTGGTGCAATGGGAGTGCAATCGGGACAACCGGTTAAGTTTGCTGAGCAGAAGCGAACAACCCGAGGGATGTCGCAGTGACTTTGTGGCAAAGGGACTTGCGCTGTTGTGTTGGAGGAACTGTTAGATTCCGATAACATTCCGACGAACAGTTGTGGCGTCAGAGTGGTTAATCTCCGCGACTGGCAATCCGGCAACGAATGCCATAGTGATAATCGGGAGCAACAATGCAGGGTCAATCGGAAAGGGTGGCGGGTTATATGACACAAGTCGGTCTTCAGAAGCAGGCAAAGTGTTGGGGGCAGGCAGAATTCAGCTTGGCCTCTTGGTCAAAAGCGACGGCAGGGCTAGTCGTCGCCGCCGGATTAGTTGTCTCCTGCTTGGGGGCGGCCTCGGCAGCGGAGACCGCGTTCACGACCGGCTCATCCGACGTGATCATTCAGGAAATCAACCAGCAGATTCGAGCCGCTTACAAGGACAACGAAGTCGAACCATCTCCAGTCGCCGACGATTCGGAGTGGATGCGTCGCGTCTATCTCGACATCAATGGGCATATCCCGTCAGTGGAAGACGTGGAAGCATTCATCGCTGACAGAGACAAAGCCAAGCGAACGAAGCTGATTGACCGACTACTCGACGATCCCGCTTACACCCGCAATTGGACGACCGTTTGGACGAATCTTTGTATTGGCCAG
>JAYVOX010000138.1:0-2465 GCA_043757695.1 Schlesneria sp. | reverse complement strand
CGGCGGGATACCACTTGCGCCAATAGTCGGGGTGCGAGTTGAAGCCCAGCGTGCTGAACGACACGATCCCCGCGTCGAGCCACGGGTTGCCGACATCCGGGATGCGCGACAACACCGCGCCGGTCTTCTCGCTGCGGATCTTCACCGCGTCGATCCACGGCTTGTGAGGCGTGTGACCCTCGAACGCTTCCCAACCTTCGACGGCGCGTTCCTTGAGTTCGGCGAGTGACCCGATCACGTCAAAGTCGGTCGGATCGTCGGGGTTGATCCAGATCGGCAGGGCCAGACCCCAATAGCGCTTCTTGGAGATCATCCAGTCGCGCATGTTGGTCAGCCATTCTCGCTCACGCTCGCCTCCCTGAATGCTCTCGGGGAGCCAGCGGATCGCGTCGGTGACGCCCATGATCTCGTCCCGCCAGTCCATGTTGATGAACCATTCATCGACGAGACGAAACACCAGCTCATCACCCGTGCGCCAGCAGTGCGGATAGATGTGCGGATATTTTTCGTCCGCGATCAGCAGGTTGTTACGCTTGAGGTGTTCGATGATCCGTTTGACGGTTTCGGCATCGGTGGAGTTCATGCCAATAAATTCGCCGAATCCATCGAGAAAACAACCGTCTTCTCCCAAAGGAGCAATCTGTGGAAGCCCCCAAATGAGGCCGATGTGATGA
Organism: Schlesneria sp.; assembly: GCA_043757695.1. Taxonomy (GTDB): domain Bacteria; phylum Planctomycetota; class Planctomycetia; order Planctomycetales; family Planctomycetaceae; genus Schlesneria. Next base: position 1,791 of record JAYVOX010000138.1, on the reverse strand, counting down.
TCGATGTCACCACAACCGGGTGCGCAATGAACAATACCGGTGCCTTCGCCCGCGACAACATTGGGCGACCCCTTGAAATCACGTCCACCGTCAATGATGCGATGCTGCTCATTGACGGGCTGGTATTGCAGGAAGTTCAGTAGGCTTGGAAGCCAACCCAACAACAAAGCAGTCGCATCGAAAAGATCCATCCGCGACTTGTCACTATCGATGCTGGACCATTCCGTATAGCAGGCGTGAAATTGATTCCAAAAGTTTCGGATTTCAGTTGAGCCATCTTCGTGTTTCAGCGGAAACGTCCTGTCGAGACCAAGGTTCTTGATGAATTGATCGGCCTCATCGAGCGAAGCGAACTCGGGGACTGGTTGTTGAAATCTCCCGGGCTGAAAAGCGACCAATGTTACGCGAAGGTGCCACAGTGCATTGGCCGCCACCTCCTTGATTTCATTCGGATACAAATGTTTGTTGTTGGCGTACTCACGAAGCTGTCGAACCTGTTGGGTTCCGGCTACGAGCGGGGCGCTTCCCTGACGCTGTTCATCTCGTACATGTTCCGACCGTTCTATCTGCCAATCGCCGTACGGTTCTTTCTGCCTTTGAAGGTCGTCAAATGGACCACGGTATCGACGCCCAATCAGTTGTTTGCCTTCGACCGTGCCAAGGATTTTGAATCCGCCAGACTCCTTGAAAATCTGTGACAACGTCTTGAGCTTTGGACAGTCTTTCGGCCAAACCCATTCTGGACGACCGAACCCTTCCTTGAATTCCGTCGCCAACCTCTGAAAGTCGAGGTTCTCCTTCGCGAAGTAGTAGATGGCCTTATCTTTGTTTGATTCCAAGCGAACGTATTCAAGCTCGCTGTTGACCATAGCCGCGATGTTGCTCGTCAAAGTCCAAGGCGTGGTTGTCCAAATCAAAAGGTTTTCGTTGGTGCTCACGCTCGTTTCATCGAGCAACGGGAACTTTACGAACAGCGCCCGATGGACCGTCAGCCTGCGGCCGTCGGCGACTTCCATTTGCGAGTACGCGCTGCCGCCGCGACCGCTCCACGGCATGACATCGTGGCCGCGATAGACCTTGCTGCGCTGATGACACTTCTTGAGGAACGTCCAGATCGTCTCGTTGTTCTCGGTCGAGAACGTGAAGTAGCTGCCGCCCCAGTCGGGGTTGCCGAGCTTCGCGACGATCGCTTCGGCCTTGTCGCGCAAGACTTCGTTCGGTCGCTTGGGTGGCGTGAACTCCACGGTCTCATCGGTGCCGATCGCTGCTGCCAACTTGCGGAGCTGCGCGGGATCGTCCCACTCCATCCAGTAGCCGAGCCGGATCGACTGCTCGGTCTGGATGGCGGCGTACTTGAGCACCCGCTTCTTGCACTCATGGGCAAACTTGTCGATGCCGTAAGCCTCGACCTGACTCTTCGCACCGAGACCAAGCTGCTTCTCGACTTCGACCTCAACCCACAGGCCCTGACAATCGAAGCCGTTCTGGTAACGCAGGTCATGCCCCGTCATCGCCCGGAAACGTTGAAAGACATCCTTGTACGTGCGGCCCCACGCATGATGGACTCCCATCGGATTGTTGGCCGTGATAGGACCGTCCAGAAAACTCCACGGCTTCCGTCCGGCAATCTGCTGACGAAGCCGAGCAAAGATGTCTCTATCAGCCCAAAACTTCAGGACTTCATGCTCACCTTGGATGAACTCGGCGTCGGCAACTTTCTGGAACATCGGTACACAATCTTCGAGGGATGGGTGAGTCATGGGAAACAGGTGGGTTCCCGCCAACGAGAAC
>JAYVOX010000137.1:0-2477 GCA_043757695.1 Schlesneria sp. | reverse complement strand
TGTTTCGTCGGGTGATCGACGTGCAGATTGAGAGCCTCAAACAGCGTGAGCCAGTCGAACCCGCGCATCATGGACCAGCCGAGTCCCACCGTGGTGAGCACGATCAGCCCGAGATCAATCAGCCGCGCGAGGCCGCGTCGCCCGAGAGACGCCAGCCTCACCGTTTGCACTCCGAACCCGTAATCGGGCTTCGTGTACCACCACATCAAACACCAGGTGCCGACACCGAGGATGATTCCCAAGACGAGCATGCCAACCGGACGCATGAACCACCCGTGCCACCCGAAGGCGATCTCCAACAAATTGCCTTGGCATGCTTCGGCACCCTTGGTCGCTCGAACACCGGACGACTCAACCGCATAGATGTGCGCCACCCCCGTCGAGGTTGTCACCACGATGTAGGACTTCTGCCCGTCGCGACACGAGACCGCACGAAACTGGTTCGATCCAAACGGGAAAGCCTTCGTCGCAAACTCGGACCATTGCGCCCCATCGAAGCGGTAGATGCGTCCGATGGGTGAACCGGTGTGTACCTCATCGACGATCAATGCGGCAGGCTGGCCTTCCACAAACAGGCCATGCCAGGGGCCAAACTCCACGGGACGTAGTGCCCCGGGTCGCACCAACGACCAGCCCGCCAGTTCGCCGTCCGTATTGGCGACCTTCAACGCAGACACGGGTTCGTCCGTGGACCCGCTCCCCGGAATGTTGAGATTCCACGGCGAACCGGGAGTGGTCGAGACCGGCTGCAACTCGAAGCCCTCGCGATGGAGCAAGAGACCGTCCACTTCCAAAAAGACGTGAACCCGGTCCCCCTGATTGCGGAACTCAATCCGCACGGCTTGACGGAATAAGAAATAGTTCTCGCCCAACTTCCATACCCGATCTGACGAAGGCAGCACGACATCGCCAGCGTTTCCCCACGTCCCCGCTTTGAATGTCGAGACGGTGAATCCTTGGATTGCCTTCACAACGTAAGCCGCTTCCCCGTTCAGGAGGAACCGCTGCCCTTCCTGCGGCCTAGAGCGAGAAGCGACAAACGTGGACGGCCGCAAGGCACCATCGACAACCTCAAACGACTCGACACTCCCGACAAGCCACAGTCGGTCACCAAACGCCATCAGTTCAAAGGCACCATGGTTGCGCATGTCCCAGCCCAAGTCGGTCCCCTTACCCGTCTCGGGATCAATTGCCATGACTCGATGATCGTAAACGCCGTTCACATAACTTGGCACATCGAAAACAAACCGGTCCTGGCAGAACGTCGCGTACGTGAGCATATTGCCGGTCCTCAACGTTCCCCCCAGTCCGGGGATCGATGGCATTGGCCAGCGTCTCGACTGATACGCCTCCACGCCAATCTGAAAACCCACGAAGAGCTGTGGAGCCGACAGGACGAGCGCCAACAGGATCACACCGATCAGATAACCCGGCTTGCGACTCGACATGCTGGCTTCCCGTTAGAGCGGAGGTGCGGTGCTGAATGTATCCCTCGCGCGGTCGAGCGTGAGGTTCTCGTCTCGCTTAGGATCGTTCGAGAAATCACTGTCGTGTTTGTGAGTTCGTTTAACCGCCAGCCGAAGGCGTGCGCGTCATTCGACGCGGAATACAGGTGCAACGTGGGGCACGGACGCGCACGCCTCCGGCTGGCGGTTAAACGACGACAGTGATTTCTCGAACGATCCTAAGCCGTGCGAAGTAGGGTCAGGCGAGCGGCGGGAGAACCGTGCCGAGAACTCGCCGTGAGCGCGAGCCAACACAATCACACGGCTCGCTTTGGCTCGCGTCAGGCACTATGTCTGACGCTGCCGCGAACAGCAACTGAGATTCTCCGGACGGCACGCCAGCACTTCTCCGCGCGCGAAATCGGAAGGCCCATGCTCCATTCTTGAGGAAAGCCTCACCCGCACTTGCTCGTCACGTGCGGCGATTGCATCATCGGATGCAGCCTGTCCAAGACCGTTCTCCACTCGCTCTCGAACGATCCGCCAACACCACTCGGAATGACGATGAACTCACCTGTCCCCGCTTTGTCGCGTGACTCCCTCGCACCCACCAGCCGCTTTGTATTGGCCGACTTCGCACCGTTGTTGAGCCTTACCGCGCTGGTCTTCGTCTTCGCGTTGCTTGTGGAAGACTTCCTTAGCTTGGGAACAGTGACGCTGATTTTGAAACGCGGTGCGGTGCTGGGGATCGTGGCAACCGGCCTGACGTTCGTGCTGCTCTGCGCGGAGATCGACTTGTCCGTCGGAATGGTGGCGTTGCTGTCGGCCTGTTTGTGCGGCGTGATCTGGGAGCAGCCGTTCGCGGCGGGACCGAAGGGGATGGGAATCGCCAGCACGGCCGACATTCTCGTCGCGCTGTCCGTCCCGTTTGTGGTGGCCCTCGCGCTCGGATTGATCTCGGGTTGGCTGACGGTTTCTTCGGGATTGCCCAGCTTCATCATCACGCTGGCGATGATGAACATCGCCGTGGGG
>JAYVOX010000136.1:0-2483 GCA_043757695.1 Schlesneria sp. | reverse complement strand
TGGGAGCGGGTTGTCTGGTCTTCGCTCTCTCTGCACAACTCGGCTTCGACATCCTGAAGACACTGTTCTGGTTCGTCCTCACGGCGCTGCTGGGTCTGGGGCTGCAACTGTTTGTCGTCTATTCGCTCGTGGTCATGGTCTTCGCACACATGTCGCCGTGGAAGTTTTTCAGCGGTGTCTCGGAAGCGATGCTCGTCGGGTTCGGCACATCTTCGTCGAGTGCCACGCTGCCGACCGCGATCAAGGTCGCGCGCGAAGGACTCAAGTTGCCGCAGCGCGTCTCGAACTTCGTGCTGACCGTCGGCGCGACCGGCAACCAAAACGGAACGGCTCTCTATGAAGGAGTCGTCGTGCTGTTTCTCGCGCAAGTGATGGGCGTCGAGCTGACTGCCAGTCAGCAATTCACGGTCGTCCTGATGGCGATCTTGGCGGGCGTCGGAACGGCGGGCGTCCCCGGTGGTTCGCTGCCACTCATCGTCGTCGTGATGCAGTCCGTGGGAGTCCCCGGCGCGGCGATCGGCATCATCTTGGGAGTCGATCGCATCCTCGACATGTGCCGCACGGTGGTCAACGTGACCGGAGACCTCGCCATCGCCGCGTGCGTCGCGAAGAGCGAACCGGCCGATGACTCAGGCCAGACGATCCTCTACGAAGCAGAGAGTCCCGCATGAGATTTCACACATTCATGCGGCTTGGGAGGTTGACGAAACGCCACATACCATCCCGCCCCTTCAACAGCGTTGTGTTTCCGACTGAAGTTGGCGAGCCGCGTGCCGTCAGGCCGCGGGTTTCATCGGGAATCCAAAAACCCGCAGCCTGACGGCATGCGGCTCGCCTGTTTCCAAATTTTGTCAGTCGCGTCCAGCTTACGGCCACATTCAGCGTGCTTTGAACTGAGTCGAGTTTCAATCCGTCCACAGGCTGCCACCCCATGCGCTTCATTCATGCCGCCGACATTCATCTCGACAGCCCCTTGCGCGGGCTGGAGGCATACCCCGGCGCACCGGCCGAGCGGTTGCGCATCGCCACACGGCAGGCGTTCGATCGCGTCGTCGATCTCTGCATTGAAGAGCGAGTCGATTTCCTAATCGTGGCGGGCGATCTGTTCGACACCGAGGTGAAAGACTTCCACGCGGCGCTGGCGGCGGCGGCTCAGTTGCGGCGATTGGATCAGGCGGGCATTCCGGTCTATCTGATTCTCGGCAATCACGACTCGCGCGAAGAGATGACTCGTCACGTTCCGTGGCCCGCGAACGTCACGCTCTTCGATCACAAGCAACCTCACACTGTCAGGCATCCGACGTTGCCGGTCGCGCTGCATGGGATGAGCTACCCGAAACGCGAAGTGACCGAGAACCTCGTCCCCGGCTATCCCGCTCCCATCGCGGGCTGCTTCAACATCGGACTGCTGCACACGAACGCAGGCGGCAATTTGCAGCATCCGGCCTACGCACCGTGCTCGGTCGAGGAACTCGTCGCGAAGGGTTACGACTACTGGGCGCTGGGGCATGTCCACGACTTCGCGATCCTGCACGAGCGGCCGCACGTCGTCTACTCAGGCAACACGCAGGGGCGTCACGCGCGGGAGATCGGCCCCAAAGGTTGTTTGCTCGTGACGGTCGATCAACGTGGCAACGGCGAAGTACGCGAGGTCGAGTTTCGCGAGACCGATCTCGTCCGCTGGTTTCGCGAGACGATTGCACTTCAGCCGGACGACGATGAGGACGCACTGCTCGATGCCACACGCAGCCATCTGTGCGAGATCGTCTCGTCCGCCGACGGCCGTCTCGCGGCGGTGCGACTCGAATTCACCGGCCGCTGTGCGGTGCATGCCCAGCTCGCCAAAGACGCCTCGCGCCAGCAGCTCGTCGCGAACTTGCGGGCACTCGCGTCCGACTTCGGCGACGAGGTGTGGATCGAGAAGATCAAGTTCCACACGCAATCACCGCTCGACTTGAACGCCCTCCGCGAGCGACACGACTTGATCGGTCAATTGCTCCGCGACATCGGCTCACTCGTCTCAGACCCGCAGTCGCTGTTGGAGCTGCCCGAAACAAAAGACCTCGTCGCGAAAGTGGCCGCCGAGTTGTCGCAGGACGGTGACGGAGATGATTCGTTCAACCTCGACGATCCCGCCCGCCACGTCGGCTGGCTACACGATGCCGAGGCACTGTTGCTCAGCCATTTGATTCAAGAGACGAAGAGTTGATGGCAGAAAGATTAGGGGTAGAAAGATAAGACCCAATCAAGTCGGCCATGACGAAGTTTAAACTCACGGGCCTTTCATTTTTCTACCCCTAATTTTTCTGCCATCCCTCTTCGCCGCATTTCTGCCCGATCGCCCTCGCTAACGCTGCGGGTTACTTTTTCAACGGTCAACCAGTCGTGAAGATTCGGCAACTGCACATCAACCGCTTCGGCCACTTCAATGAGTGCGATCTCGTCTTTCCCGGCGATGGGTTGCAGGTCATCTACGGGCCGAA
>JAYVOX010000135.1:0-2486 GCA_043757695.1 Schlesneria sp. | reverse complement strand
GGTCTTCAGTAGCCACCTTCGCCAGAAGGTGGTTGTTCGCTCCCCTCCACGCTCTGGCGAGCGTGGCTACAACACTGCAAACCAACTCTCCAAGTGCTCAAGCCTCCAATTCCAAAGTTGCCGCTCCCGCCAAACAGCCGAAGTCTGCGGAGACTTCGGCTGTTTGAGATGTCTCTGAAACGAGTCTGCCCTCTGGCAGATGTTCTCATCGCGGTGTTCTCTTGCGTTCATCGCTCCCTCAAACCAACCGCAGTAAACCCACCTCGGTCTCCACTCGTGAGACTCAAGCGGCGTCGGCAGTCTCCCCCACTGCCGACGCCGCTTTTTCGTTGGTACAACCTGCGGCAATCCGTGGTATCACAGGTCACTCTCAACTCCTTCGCACAACAAAGCGACAGACTCCATGAAGATCACCGCTGTCGAAACGCTCGTCTGCCACGCCCGGATGCGTAACTGGATTTTCGTCAAACTGGTCACCGATCAACCGGGCCTTTACGGCTGGGGTGAGGCCACGTTGGAGTGGCACACACGGGCGGTGGTGGGAGCGATCGCAGACATCGCCGAACTGATCGTGGGCGAAGACCCGCAGCGCGTCGAGCACTTGTGGCAGATGATGTTTCGCCAGCACTTCTGGCATGGCAACGGCATCGTGCGGGCGACGGCGATCAGCGGCATCGACCTCGCGCTGTGGGACATCGCGGGCAAGGTCGCCAACATGCCCTGTTCGCAGTTGTGGGGCGGTCGCGTGCGCGACTGGATTCGGACCTACAGCCACCTCGGCGGCGGCACGATGGAAGACTTCTATGAGACCTCCGTCGATGACGCGAAGCAGTTCGGCGACTTGGCACGCCGCGCGGTCGCGGACGGTTTCACCGCATTTAAAGCGATGGCCGTGCCCCCGACGATGCCGCTCGAAGGACTGCGTCCCATTCGACTCGCCGAAGCGGCCGTCGCGGCGATGCGCGACGCAGTGGGCGACGACATCGACATCATGGTCGATTGTCACGCTCGTCCTTCGCCTGCAATGGGGATGAAGTTTGGCAAGGCTCTCGATCCCTATGGCCTCTACTTTTTCGAGGAACCGTGCTGGCCCGAGTCGATCGACGGACTGGCCGCGATCAACGCGGCCATCACAACTCCCGTCGCCACGGGCGAACGGATCACGGACCTCGCGACATTCCGCGACCTGTTCCAGAAACGCGGGTGCGAAGTTTGTCAGCTCGACATCACGCACTGCGGTGGACTGACCGCCGCGCGACGGATCGCCGCCCTCGCCGACGCGCATCGCATTGCGTTGGCACCTCACAACCCGCAAGGACCGGTCAGTACCGCCGCATCACTGGAGTTCGGCTTCTCGCAACCGGGCTACCTCATTTGCGAGACCGTCCACAACGACGTGCCGTGGCGCAACGAAGTCGTGACGGAAGGCTTCACCGTCGAACCGCAAGGCCGCATCGTCCGGCCCAACACGCGCCCCGGCTTGGGAATCGAGATCGACGAAACTGCCGTGAAGAAACACCCGTTCGAGCAAGAGCTGCTGCAACGCGTCTTCTATCCCGATGGCAGCGTCGGCGATTGGTAGGGCCGGTCGATCGCGACGCGCGGTCAGGCGCGACACATTTCCGAGCGGCGGACCGCACGAGGTATCGGTTCGCAGCCAGTCACGACGGAACGACGGTCATTTGGCCTTCTTGGGCTTAGCCCTTTTGACCGCCTTCGACTTGAGTAGGTCGGCCAACTCCTCTTTCGCGACCACCCAACCGCGACATTCCGGACTACCGCAGAGGCACTCGATCGCCCCGTAGGCACTCCATTGGTAGTCGATCGTCAGCTCCGCTCCCTTGGGAATGTCGAGCAACGCTTCGACGTGTACGTCTGGCGTCGCGGGCGTGCCGTCTTCGTATTCCGCTTCAACAGTATGCAGGTGACTATTGGGGACGCAGCAATGGTTGAGGAATCGAAACGGAGCATGTGGTTCGAGCGACATCGGATCACCCAAGTCGATGCAGTACGACGACGCATAGTCGGGATCGTCGATGACCTTCCCGGTCACGACTCCAATCATGGTCCCCGCAGGAATATGCTGTTTTGCGAACACGCCTCGACCAAACGGAACCTTACCGACGCGCACCCACGGATTGCCGACTGACATCTTGTCTCCCCATTGAATCCTGTTGAGACCGCCTCGATCACGCGGAGGCCGATCCCGGAAAAGGGCGACACGATACTGGCAGCACTCCGAGAGTCAACCGTGAGACGCTGCTTCAGTCTCTGTTGGATTCAGTCGCCCTCGGCAAGGTAGCGACGCCTGTTCGGCAAGGTAGCCCTGTCGCTCCGCGACAGGCAGCGGGAGCGCCGAGATCACGTTGAATCGCGGACAACCCCGGCTCGTCATTGAAGACTCACTTCGCGACGCGCTTCCTGTCGCGGAGCGACAGGGCTACCTTGCCGAACAGGCTTTCGACGTTGTCACGCGGCTGGGGCGA
>JAYVOX010000134.1:0-9160 GCA_043757695.1 Schlesneria sp. | reverse complement strand
CGCCCACGCTCATCGGCAGTGGACAGCTCGTACTTGCGAGAGTCTCCTCGCGACTCCCACAACCGATACAACTTGCGGCGATTCTAGCCCAAGCCTCCAAGGGTGGCGAGCGGACCCGGCGGCAATTCTCTTTCGTGGGAAGTGCCGGGGACAGAACGAGGTCTCACGCGGGGAGCGGATGTTGCGGTTGCAGAGACAATAGTCATTTGTCACTGGTCATCCGTCATTTGGGAAAGGCCAAGAGCTGTCGATCAATGACTCACACGAACCCCAGCGTCTCGAACTTCCCACCCAGCACGCCTGCGGAGGGGATTTCGAGCCACTTCTCCAGCAGCGTGGCGTAGACCGAGCGGAAGTCGGTCGTGAACTTGAGGTCTCCGTCAGTGAGGTCCGTCAGACTCGGAGGCTTGCCGTGCAGGCCGGCCTTACCGGTGGGAGTTAGTGCGAACAGCATCGAGGCCGCGCCGTGATCGGTTCCCAGGCTGCCGTTCTCAGCGACTCGGCGTCCGAATTCGGAGAACGTGGCAAGGGCCACTCGATCGTTCAGCTTGTGTTCGGTCAGGTCCTGCTCGAACGCGCGGATCGCTCCCGACAACTCGGCCATCAGCGCGGCGTGGCCCGGTTGCTGTTGCGAGTGCGTGTCGAAGCCGTCGAGCGACACGAAGTACATCCGCGCGGGAAAATCCGCCGTCACCATCTGGGCGATCAGTTTGAGGCGGTTCGCCAAACTTGTTCCCGGATAGTTGACCGTCGTTTTGTAGGACGACGACAGGCTTTTCAGTCGCTCGGCACTGGTGAGAGCCGTCGTGGTGGCTCGCCGCAGGAAATCAAGTTCGCTACCGGACGAAGCCGCCTCCCCGGCGAGTCTCTTCATCGCCGTGCGAGTCAGCGTTCGATTGGCCGCCGAGCCGTTGCCGTCCGCCAACTGAAAGTCCTCGACTCGCCGCAGCGTCGGCACGTTGACGCGACTGCTCACGAAAGCCAGCGGTAGTTTGTCGGTCCCCAGCGTGAGTGCCTCGGCCAACGCGGGCTGTCGATCGAACTGCCACTCGAGCGCGCGACCCAGCCAGCCATCGCGCGGCTCGGCGCGATCGGGTTCGGCCGACTGCCAGATGTCCATCGAACGAAAGTGCGAGCGATCCGGGTTCGGATAGCCGACGCCCTGCACGATGGCCAGCTTCCCTTCGTCGAATAGCTCGCGCATCCCGGTCAGATTCGGATGCAGTCCGAACTGATCGTTCAGCCGCAGTGCCTGCCCCTTCTTGATGCCGATCCCCGGCCGAGCCTTCTCGTAAGCCGGATCGCCCATCGGGACGAGCGTGTTCAACCCGTCGTTGCCCCCCGCCATTTGAATCAGCACGAGCACCCGCTGATCGCGAGCCGCCCCGCCGGAAGCCGCCTCCGCCGCGCGCGTCATGAACCGCGGAGGCATCGCCCCCAGCGAAACGATTCCCGCCGCGCCCAGTTGTCGCAGAAACTCACGTCGTGTGGATGATGGCATGGTCATTTCGACTCTTCCTGTTTGGAACGAAGTGGATTGCAGGATCGCCGCTACGGACTCTCGTCGGCCAATCTCAGAGCCTCGCTACGGAACGCTGGGGAAATATGAAATCCCAACCCGATCTGGAGACTGTCCAGGAGCGGGCGAATCTCGACGATCTTGCCAATGGCTTTGGCTCGGAGCAGTACTCCAATCGTTCCGACGACGGCCAACCCCAATTGTTTTGCAGCCATGCGACCGTCATTTTCGTCGATCAGGAGTTCGTCAGCGTGCGTCTCACCGGCCAGCACAATGGCCTCGGCTTCACCCCGCTGCAATGACTTGAGCAACTCATTCACGCGGTCAACGTCACTGGCAGGTAACACTTCAAAAAACGGAAAGTCGCTCACATTTACGGAGCGAAATCGACGGCCACCGCGTTGAAGCTCCGCAACGACCGCGTGTGGCACGAGAACTCGTCCAAACAATTCGGGCAAGATGTCCAGCAGTCCGAGATGATCCAGAGCGCGAATCGGGGAGGTGTCACTCACGACGACGGTCATCGACGAACCTTCCCGCAACGTCCTCACTGAGCGAGCGCTGGCACGGATGCGTGCCCCACGGAGAATGCCGCCAGTTCTTCATGCAAGTCTTCCACGGTGGGGCGATACAAAGCGAGACCCCGGTCAATCATCGCCTCTTCAAACTCGGTGCGAGAAAGTTCCGCCCATTGAATGGCCTGATTGAATGTCAGCTTTCCCGCGTCGTACAGGCGACAGGCAATTTCAATTCGCAGCGAAGGCTCATCGAACCCCGCGTCCTTCATCCACTGATCGGGAATCGTGATCGACATCGGATATGGCTTTCGGCTTGGTTGAGCAGTTTAAGGCAAAGTTGCCCGCTGTCGATCAGTGTAACTGATACTCCGGCAGCGACAGCATCAGTCGTAGGAGGCTTCTCATTTTTTGAGTCGCGTTGCCGTCCGCCTGCTTGTGGTGCGAAACCAGGTCGGCACGAAGCCGTTCATCCGCCGTGCCGCCGAGCAACAGCTTGTCGAGCCGCGCGACAACCGAATCGCTCGTCCCACCCGCTCCGTCGAGGACCGACTTCGAGAGCGTCGCGAGTTGTTCGCCACTGGCCAAAGCCGTCGCGAAGTTCGTCCGCATCAGCAGCGATGAGGAATTGACCCACAAGCGGCCACCTTCCCAGCCTTTGACCGACTGCGGTTCAAACACATCCTGCCCGAGATCGGCAAGAATCTTCACGACGGGAGGCCACTTCACGGTTTGAGCCAACGAACGCAGCGACCCGACCACCAGATCGAGTGGCGACTTGATGACGGCTCGACGGTGAGCGGCCTCGAAGAACAACTGCGATGTGAACAGCTCGCGCATCAACGGCGCGAAGACCAGATTGTGATGTCGCAGCCGCGCGGCAACCGCGTCGATCATCTCGCCCGTTGGATTCGCGAGGACGAACGTCTTGAGTAGCTTCATCGCCAGGAAGCGGGGACACGCGGGCTGAGCCAGACACAGGTCCACGATCTGCGCCCCATCATAATTCCCCGTCTTACCGAACACGGTTTTCGGTGAGTCATCGTGCTGAAGTCGGTTGAACCAGAAGGCCCCCTCGCGCACATGCCAGCCGCTGAACGAGCGGGCCGCCTCCTGAATGTCTTTCTCGGTGTAGTTTCCGACGCCGAGGGCGAACAACTCCATGATCTCCCGCGCGAAGTTCTCGTTCGGGTGCCGCTTGCGGTTGGCGTTGCCGTCGAGCCAGACCAGCATCGCCGTATCGACCGCCATCCCGTGCAGCAATCGCTTGAAGTCACCGAGTGCCTGCGCCCGAATCAGATCGTTCTGCGCGAGCATCTGCGGGACCGACCGCACCTTGGCGTTCGATGTCGCGAAATGATTGTGCCACAGCACCGCCAGCTTCTCACTCAGCGGGTTGGCCGACGCCCACATGCGGTACAGCCACCAAACCTTCAGGTCCGAGATCTCGCCCGTCGCCAGCGACGTTTTTCGCAATGCGGCCTCGGCTTGTTGATACTCGGCCGACTCGGCTTGAGGAGTGAGCAGCCGCTCGACCGTCGCGTTCAATCCGTCGGTCGTCGCACGGTCGAGCTCCTTCGGAGTGAACCCGAATTGGGCACGAGCCAGAAGGTGGGCGGACTCCCTCGACGACCACGCTCCCTCACGAGCGGCGTCATAGGGGACGAGCAAGCCAGTCAGTTCGGCAACTCGGTTCATAGAACGTGGCTTTCGGAATGCTGGAAAGTAGTTCCTCCGTTCCCGTTGGGGACACTCGTGGGGCAGGAACTGCGGGCTGATGAAAAGTGGTTTGGCACAGACTGTTGACGAGGCGGTTCCCTTTGGAGTGCGGCGGCTCGACTCCGCTTTGGCATTTTTTGTTTTTCCATTCCTTGGCTTTGGCGTTCGAGTCAAAAGGGCTGCGCCCAAAATTCCAAAGCGGCGTCGAGCCGCCGCACTCCAAATGAGTTCCTCAGGAGCCTTCATCGCTCCGCGTGAAGATCGCCGAGTGCGATGGGAACCGATTTTGACATTCACCGCTGAACTCGCCGTCGGCTTTCTTCACGCGGAGCGATGAAGGCTACATTTGTCAGAACGATCACAGGCAGACCGGGAGGATCCTGTGGAAAAGTTACTTCCAACCGCCGTGCAGTTCGAGCCGCATGTGGTCGGGGTACTGAACCGTGTCGAACTTGATCGGAGTGAGATGTCGCAGCAGTTTGCAAAGGCCGTCCAACTCGCGGGCCGATTGCTCGGCGGTCTTGCCCCCTTGAATGCTCTTTGCGTGGATGACGGCCGCGTTCGCCTCCAACAGGTCGGCCGCAACCGACGGTGACAGCTCTTGCACAAAGTTGGGGAGCGCCTTCGCGGCGGCGGTCGTTTGAGCAGGTGCCGCGTCTCCATTCAGAGCGTCAATCAACTGGCGGCACATTCCCAACGTGGACGAAAAGATGAACCGATTGCCCACGAGTGCCGAGGCCGGTTGGAAGTTGTAGGCCGTCGGCAATTGTTCGCCCTTCGGACGCTGCAGGAAGCGGGCGAAGTTGATCTGCACGTCGTGATAGCTCTCGGAGGTTTGGACCCACGGCTGGCGTTTCTCCTGTGCCGCCTGGAAGTTGCCCACCGTCAGCAAGGTTTGCGTGACGAGGTTGAACAGATCGGCCCCCTCCTGCGGCTTGGCCAGTTCAAAAATCAATCCGAACGCCGGAAGCTGCACACCCGGCTTGCCATCGAGGTTCGAGTAGTCCTGCGGCGCGGAGACGAACGCCATCCGTCCTGTCAGTATCGGCAGCACGTCCTCGGCGAAGTCCTTGCCGGGGAGAAACGTCGCGATGCCGGTCTCGAACTTGTCGAACTCGGGCAACAGTTTGGCTTCGAGCAGTTTCTCGCGAGCCTTGTACCACGTGACAAAATCGCGTGAGAGCGAGATCGCAGCGAGTCGCCCCGGCACGTTGGGCACGAACGGCAGCAGCGGCTTGTCGGGATTGACGAGCAGCGCGCGGTGAGCCTCATCCACGTCGCTCGCCTTCCCCGCGACCGCCGTTTGCAGTGAGAACCCGTCGTCGCGCAGATCGAGCGTCGCGCCGACATACGGGCTGCTGTTCGCCAACTCGATCAAGCCGCCATACAGCAGCGAGACCACCGGATTGTCGAGCTTCTCGGGAATCAGCCGCGTCTGCCCCATCAGCTCCTCGATTCGCGCGAGGTTCACACAGAGTTGAGCCTCATGTTGACCTCCCATCTGCGCGGTCATCGTTTTCCAAGCCGCTTCATTCGTCAGGCCCGTGTCTTTGGAGTCGGCCAGATTGACGAGCGTCTGCGAGAGCAGTTCGCGGTTCTTGCTCGCAACGACCCAACGATCCTTCACAACCAACTCGTTGCCATCCTTCAGCGCGATGAGCTTCCCGCCGCCGTCGCGATCACTCAACTTCACGCCATCCCCGGCCAAAGCCATCAGCGGAGTGAGCTTCTCGATCAGCTTCGTCAGGTCGCCCGCCTCCTTCACCTGCACGACCAACACCCCATCGGGCACTCGTCCACCCGATGGCGGATAGACCCCCAACACGATTCGGTCGCCGAGGTACGTCTTCGCCGCCTGCCACAGACTCATTCCGAGTTGTGCCTCGGCAATCACCTTCCCGGCCAGTGCCTTTCGCACGCCATCGTTCTTCAATGCGTCGTCATACAGTGGACTGTCGAGATACTGCTGGAGAGCCTCCGACTTCTCAATCTTCTCGATGAATGGACTGAGCTTGGTCACTTCCACTGTTGCCACGGCCCCAGTAGGAAGATGTCGCACGAGTGATTCACCGGCAGCGACCGGCTCCGCTGAATGCGCCCGCGCGGACCATCCCATCGCACACGCGCCGAACGCGCACCACACCAACCGACTCATCACGGCACAACGTATCGAGGCACAACGCATCGCCCAGTCTCCAAAAAAAACGCCCGATCAGCTCGCCCACTCATTCATCGAGTCGGCCGTCACTACCCTAGCAAACCGAGTCTGGTTTCAGCGGGAACTGCGGCAAGTCGGGACAGGCCGAGTTCAGGTTGCAGCGTTCCGTAACGTGAGCGGAAGGTCTCGTTGAACAGTGACTGAGCTCGACTTTTGCCATCTTATTTGGACTGCGGCAATTGATTGCCGCTTTCTGTTCTCCTGTTCGTGATTTTTTGAGGGGCTGGGCAAGACCGTAGGGTTTCAGAAATGAAGCCGGAAAGCGAGAAAGCAAAGCGGTGATGAATCCCCGCAGGGCAAAAGTCGAGCTGAGAATGGGCACTCTGCCCCGTTCTCCCTTCCAGTCGGACGGCCAAGAATCCGCTTCGGCGAAAACTGCGGAAGCGTGCCAACTTCGTCTAGGAGCAATCGGCAGATTCCGCTAGTTTCCGCGCGAGGCTCGGTCTTGCGTGATCGGCGCAGGCTACGGACGGGCCGCTCTTCATTCCATGGAAAGGACTTCAATACATGTCTCGGATTTCATCTCGCATGACAGATCACATTCGTCGCGGGGGAGTGCAACTGGCCGCGCTGGCGTTGGCCAGCGGCAGCTTGCTGACCGTCACCACAGACTCCTTCGCGCAGGGAACTCCTGCCACGCGAACCACGTACACGCGCGATCAAACGCGCGACATGATCGACGACTTCAGCAACTCACTCCAAGAGCGACGCCGCACGAACGACAACCGCGCGTTCCCCAATCCGGGCGCTGCACCGGGTGGCTTGACTGCGGAACTCAAGCAACTCCGACCGCTGATCCGCGACTTCTCGAACGATGCCTCGCAACTGACCTACGCCCTCAACGAACAGCTTCGAGTCGTCCCCAGTCTGAGACCGCTCTACACGGATGCGTTGCGCGTCAGTGCGGAAGCGGTCGGTTTGGATAAGCGTGCCGGTCAACTCAACGATCACCGTCAGTTGGCGGAAGAGTTCCAATCGCTCGACGCCGACTGGCGCGAGCTGGCCTATCGCTTGGAAAGCATTCGTGGCTTGCAGGCGGAGACGCGCGATCTCATCGCCAATCTCAACGATGGCGGCGAGGAAATTCGCAAGCAATTGAAGATGCAGCCGCAACTCAACCGGCAGAGCCTCTACATGAAGACGGCCAGCTTGGCGGGTGATCTTCAGAATCTGCTCGACGACATTGGAGCCGAACTTGGACGGTCCAAGAATGCGCAGCAGTACTTGATGCAAGGTAGCCGTGTCCGTCAGGAAGTCCTCGCACTGGCGACCCTCTCGCGCGACGATCAAGCCGATACGGCACTCGTGGTGGAAGAGTACAAGCGAGTCGAAGCGATGTGGTTGCCGCTCGCCGTCAAGCTCCAAGCAGAAGATAATCGTTACCTCGAACGCAGCCTGCGTCGCATCACTCAGACCGCCGGTGAGATTCACCAATTGCTGCTGCTGCCACAGAAGGTCGATAAGCAACAGCTCGTCTACCTGACCTCGACGCTCAAGAAAGACATCGACGAATTCTTCGAGAAGACGCCGCTGATCCTCGTCGTACATCTCCCCAAGTCCAAGGTGGCGCTCGCGACCGCCGACCAGTTCTACGGTGTGTGCGAGCACTTCGTGGATGTGGTCAACAAAGGAAATGATACCGACGAAATTATCGACTCGTTCCAGTACATCGTGGACGCCGAGAAGAGTTTCAACGAGGTGTTTAGCGCGATCGACAGCGACCGCGCCGTAGCCGTGCTGCAACGGATCGACCAGACCGTCAGCACGATCCGCACATCGCTTCAGTTGCAGCGCGAAGACTTCAACCGTCCTGCCGCGAATGATCTGGCTGCGTCGATCGAGAATCTCACCGAGCAACTCGACTTCGCCGCCAAGCGGTGGCTCAACGACGATCGCCAGCCGTTCGCGAAGGCTTGCCTGCAAGAGACCGCCAAGATGGGAGACTCCGCCGTCCGGCTCCATCAAGACTTGGTGCGCGGTGTCCCGATCGCCCAACTCCGCCGTGAGATGGACGAACTCTACGACAGTTGGCGCACGGTTTACGGCTACCTCGTGAAGTGCCAGACCGATGATCGCCCAACACTCGGCCGATTGTCCTCGCGACTCACGCCCGCGCTGGTCGAACTGCGCACGATGATTACTCAGTAGACAATCGCAGAGTGAGCTGCGTCACGCTGACGAATCTTGCAGCCCGGTTGCCCCCACGCAGCCGGGCTGCTGTCGTTGATGGGCCACGCCTCCGCCAGAGGCAGCAGGCCAATTGTAGAAAGATTGAGGGTAGGAAAATGAAGGCCGACCGAGATGAATGGTTACCTTGTTGCCTCCATTCTTGATCTCATCTTTCTACCATCACTCTTCCTGACCGGAATCTTCCACTGGCAACCACCGCGTCCGCCTCAACCTGTTCCTTCGCAATTGAGTTCTTGGAGCCTCCCCCTCATGTCCATTCCCCTCTTCGTCGTCGATGCCTTCACGGATCGGCCGTTTGGTGGGAATCCCGCCGCCGTCTGTCCTCTCGAAGCGTGGCCCGACGATGCGTGGCTGCAATCGGTCGCGGCCGAGATGAATCTCGCCGAGACCGCCTTCGTCGTGAAACGTCTCGACGGTTCGTTCGATCTCCGCTGGTTCACGCCCGAGGTGGAAGTCGAATTGTGCGGACATGCGACCCTCGCGACGGCCCACGCGCTCTGGCAATCGGGTCGAGCCAACAACACCACTCCGCTGGCCTTTCACACGCTCAGCGGCCTGCTCACGGCCACGCGCAGCGGCGACGAGATCGAACTCAACTTCCCTCGAGAGGCTCCTTCACCCGCAGCGACTCCCGCGCATCTGATCGAAGGTCTCGAAATCGAACCGCTCTCGGTTCATCGCAATCGGTTCGACTATCTGGTCGAAGTGGCCGACGAACAGCAGGTCAAAGGCTTGAAGCCCGACTTCACTCGACTGCGACAAGTCGTGACGCGCGGCATCACCGTAACGAGTCGCTCCGACGACGCGCGGTTCGATTTCGTCTCGCGTTTCTTCGCCCCCGCCGTCGGTGTCGATGAAGACCCTGTCTGCGGTTCGTCTCACTGTTGCCTCGGCCCGTTCTGGCAGCAGCGGCTCGGCAAGTCGGAACTCCTCGCCCACCAAATCTCGCAGCGCGGCGGAATCCTCCGTGTCACCTGCGCTGGCGACCGAGTGAAGCTC
>JAYVOX010000133.1:0-9181 GCA_043757695.1 Schlesneria sp. | reverse complement strand
AATTTGCGTCTGCACCGCCGCCGTCAGTTCGGCCGATACGCGATTGTCGTCTGGCATGGTCTGATCTCCTTTCGAGGGACACCGTGCTGCACTTCACTCCAACAAATCCAGCCCCAAGGCCGCTCGGGACATCCTGCGACATCTTGTGATTACTTCGTAGCCCATAATGATGATCTTCGGATCGCACTTCCCCGCCTGCTACCACGCAATGGCACTTACTTTAGAAAAGTAACCCGCCGCGTCAGCAAGGGAGTTCGCTTGTTTTGAGGGGATCACACGCCCTTGCTGACGCTGCGGGTTTCTAAAGTAAGTGCCATTGGGCTACCACGGGCGGTCGCTTTGGGCCGCCAGTGTCTTGGAAGAGCACTGGCGAGCGAAACCCCTCGCCAGTGGCACCCAACGCATTCGAGCACGTGATGAATAGCAGTGTCTCATATAACTTTGTTATCAGCGGCATTTTCAGCTTAGATGTCTACGGCACTATTTCCTCGGTTCCGGATGATCAGCTTCGAGAAGTGTTGCGTCAGCGAACGGTTGCTTGACCCGTGTCATGGTTTTCGCCCATCGCTTCTGATTCGCGCTGTCTTTTTCGAAGGCTTTTCCGAGTTTTTCGAGGTCGTTCATTCCGACCACAGGACCGCGGATGGCGAGAGCCAGGCGACATCGTAGTTCCAGACGAAGGTCATTCTCTTCGTTCTCAATGGATTCCACAGAGGCTTGCCATGCCGCCTCCCCCATTTGACTTAACATCTGATACGCGGGATAGGCCGTGCCAATCTCGTGGGACGACGTGTAATGGTAGTTCAAGTGCTTTATCAGGAGTGGAATGGCTTCTCGACGCTGATGTTCGCCGAGGAAGCGCATGGCCCACCTGACATTCCAGCCAGAATCATCGGGCTGGGCCAGACTCGACTTAATGAACTCCATCGCTTCCTGTGCCGCCGGGTGCCACTGGCGGTCGCTTTGGGCCGCCAGTGTCTTCAAAGCACACTGGCGAGCGAAGCCCCTCGCCAGTGGCACCCGGCGCGGTTCGATCCAGTCTTGAGGGATGTCCCATTTGTGAAATCCCGCCGGGTGCCACTGGCGGTCGCTTTGGGCCGCCAGTGGCTTCAAAGCACACTGGCGAGCGAAGCCCCTCGCCAGTGGCACCCGGCGGCTCCAACCCCGGCCACCCCGCCGCTTTTTTTGTTCATTGAGTCTACGAAGGGCGTGGGCTTTGTGCTTGTTCGCGTTGTGGTAACTTTCCACGCGCTGTCGCATGGCCTTCTCGAATCCTGCGAGTATTTCACGGCCAGACGGCCGGTTCTTTGCGGCGGGTCAGTTCTTTGATGACGAGTTCCACGATCTGGGGATCTTTGATGGTCTCCCCGGCGATTTGCCGGAGTTCATCCCACTTTGTTCGGTCCTCACCATACATCGACTCCAGACTGCGCCGAATCGTTTTCAAATACTTGGTGCGACAGGCGGACGTAAACTGGGCGGCCGAGCGTCGGTCCGTGGCGAGTTTGTCCGCCGCGAGATACTCCTCGTAGGCCTTGCGTTGCACCGGATCCTGAATCCGTTTGGGATCGGTGCGGCCATTCGCATAATGGATCAAGAACTCCGGGGGATCAGGGCGCGGGTAACTCTCCTTCCCCCTCATCATGTCTTCGGTGAATGTGTCTCGATAAGCCAGACACGATTGCACCAGTCGAGCCCACACCAGACACAGACGACGAACGTATTCTTTGCGGAGCTCAGGATCCGTGCCAACTTTTCCACGATCCGCTTCCTCGGTATTCGACTGGAAGACGAGAACCATGTTAACTTGAACCTTCAGCAAATCCGGCGCAGCAGGGATCGACAAATCGGGGACGACGACAGCATCGACATAGGGACGACAGATCGTGCGGAACTTTGGGTCCGTGCGGCCATCAACAGCATCTTTCGACACCGGCTGCTTGATCCGCGCGCTCGCGACCGCTCCCAAAAGGTGACCTATTGTGGCCATCTGGATGGCACGATTTTTCTCTGTTTGTTTGTATCGCCGTGACAATTCGGTCGCGACATCGTCGTAGTTCTTCTCTGACACCAACTGATGCAACCGATCATAATCGTTGAAATAATCCGCCGGTACTTGGTACAGGAAACGTTCGAGACCATTGTGCTCCACTGTGCCTTTTAAAATTGTAATGACATCCGACATTTGAGCGAAGCAAAGGTAGACAAGAAGCGCCTTCATTATCGCACCCCCCCCGGTAACTCTGAAACTAGAAAGATTGTGACGGCTAAGTAATTCTCGTTCAGCAGACTCATGCCCTTATGGCCCACTTCGGTCAACGCCGCCCTTCTGAATCCGGATCGTACGTTTGCCGTCAAAGTCATGCCTTTGCTGGAGTACCACAAAATCGTGCGGTCCGCCCGCCAAGTCGAACCATCGCTGGGGAATGTTCCAGATATGAAACCCCGCCGCCGCTGGACCTCCATTTTCAGTGACAACCGGAGGACCGCACCTGTCCTTTTCCCAGTACGTTCCTTCAACACCATCCGGTGGTTCCGTTACGCCGAATGGACCATTTGCAGCATGTGGGGCATTGGGGTCATTCCCCGGCATGTTCGCTATTGTCACGAACTCACCCGACAAATCAGCTTTATCATCTTCACCCTCGCCGAAATTAAGATTGTGAAAAGCAACGTCTTTCGGATGAATATGGACTCTGTTGAAAATGTGAAAGGAGACCTTTCCATTTGCGATTCCGGAACCGGGAACGGGGTTGAGATACGTGTGCGAGGCATTCGACGGAGCAACGATATCCAACGTCACCGTGGCACCAGAGCAAGCTGCTCTGGTACTTGTGAGCTTGAACACGGCTTGCCCGGTCTCAAATCGGGCGTCGAATCTCGCAGTTCCGTCACCATTATCCCTGAAATGGATTATGACGTTCCCACCACTAATACATTCCCAAGTCAGGGGTGCCACATCGGCGAGCGTTGTACCTGCGGCAAACCGCACTTCCAATTGACAGGGTTCCCGCAGCCCGATTTTGGTCACGCTCCGTCCCGAAAACTGGTACTCAGGAACGACGACACCCTTAAACGAGCAATCCGTCACATCTGGAAAATTGATTGTCAGATTGCTGGTTGCCGTACATGAAGTGCAGGACGGACTGGTCCAAGTGGCCGTGACTTTCAGATTCACCCGCCATGGCCCCTTGCTTGGAAACCGCGCATACACGTGGCCCTCAGGAGATGACTGGAAAACGTGAATGATATCAGGCCGGTAGGGATCCGCTTCCCAACTTCCCGGCATCGGATCAGGGTTCCATCGTTCGACGGGATTTTTTGGGTCGGCCGCAGTTCCTGTGTCGAACGTCCAACTCCAAGTTGGACCGTTGACTTCGCATTCCGCAGTCGATGTCGGTTTGACATATGTTGAGGAAAACCCCGCTCGTGTATCTTCGTTGACAAAGCTAGGCTTCGGTTTGCGTGTCTGGATCGCACCAATGGAACAGCCCGTCAACGGAGGCATTTGCCCAAGGGCAAGCCCGAGATGCACAGCGATTATCGCGCCAAAACCCACAACAGACGAACTGACGGGTGTGCGGAACAATTGAACGCAGCGAATGTACTTCACGAATCTCTCCACTTTTCAAAAGTCCATCTTTTCCAATCCGGGATTGATACGACACATGATATCCCAGGCGACCTTCATCATTTGATCGAACTCGTTGCGATCCCGTTCGGTCCACAGTTGCAGGTGCCAGCGCCAGTTGGCGATGACCTCCCTGGGAGTGGTGGGATCGGCAAGCAACGCGCGCAGGCAGAGAAGATGGAGTTTTCGATGCCGTTGCGGCGCGGGGGAGGTGCGTCGGGCGGCGTCGGCGGATTCCTTCAGTTTTACGATGGTGCGGACGTTGTCCGAGGCGTCCTCGTCCTCCCAGTACCTGGGCATCAAGGGCGGTTGCCAGTCGAAGCCCATCATCGGGAGGGGCGGTTCCTCGTGCTTGGGCTTCGGGCCGTCGAGGCGGTCCAGAAAGACGCCGCTGACGATAGTGTTGAAGCTGTGGTTGCGGTCGATCTTAATCCAGTACTTGTTTGGCCCCCGCACCAGGAACGCCTTGTGGACTCCACCCCAAAAGTTCGACACGCGCGAACGGGCCAGCGTCGGCAGCTTGTCCGCGCGTGAGACCGACCCGCCCGCGTCGGGCTTCAGTTCCAGCAAATAGTCGCGGAAGCGGTTCGCGCCGTCGTGGCCGTTCGGATTGACGAAATAGAGTCCGGCTTGATGCAGCCCCTCGGGGACTTCGACGCTGACCCAAACATCGGGGCCTTCGTGCGTCATCGGATACGTCTCGCCGTGATCGTCCCATTCGGCCTCGCGGCGATGACCGATGATCGGGTCGTGCAGCACCCGACGTTCGTCCGACTTTCGCCAATGGAGCCAGTGACGCAGCGCTTCATTCTTCGTGCCGTGCGGCCCGATCGCGCCTCGTATGTGAAACTGTTCGGGGTCGCCGCCCAGCGTGTGGTCCAACGGTGAACCGGCGGCGCACAGCGTCGCGCGCTGGTTTCCGATCCGACCAAACCAATCGCCACGCGTGGACCAATCATCGTGAGAATAGACTCCCCAATTCGGCGGCGAGGCGGTGTTCGCGGGGAGCTTGTCCGCGACGAAGCGATCCAACAGACGTTGCAGGTCCGCGAGCGTCGGCGGTGTGGCGGGCTGGGGATGAGAGGGGAAATCCTTGGAAGTCTCCGATGATTGCGGTTTGTTCTCGACGGCGGATTTCGAATCACCTTTCGGAGCGCGTTTCACAGGCGGATGTCCATAACCGCCGATCCAAGTCTCACCGGTGGGGAGCGGACAAATCGCTGTCACCCAGTCGGTTTTGAAGTCGCCGGTTCCGGGCGGTACGGCAACGATCTGATCGGGCTGGGGGCCGATCACGACGAAGCCACGCTGTCGAAATCCGACCCACAAGCGAGCCTGTTCGTCCTCGGCCAGACACGTGATGAAATCCTCGGGAAGCAACGTGGCGAGTTTCTCCTTCGGTGGCGGTCCCCACGTTTTCGGCGGCGGCTCGGTGCGACCCTTCGCCTTGTCGGCGTAGTTTCGTCCGCGCAGGTATTGCCACGACTGGCCCTTGTTTTTGCTCTGAGCCATCCCCGCCGATGTCGCCACATAAACGGTTCCGTCGCGGGCCACCAGCACGTCGTTGATTTGCGATGACGGCAATCCGTCACCACTCGGTTGACGGGACTTGGCGTCGGATAGTTCGCCCGCAACCAGAGTCCACTTCAATGCGGAGTCGTCCGGGGCGAGGATGGCCAGCCCTTCACAGGCCGTTCCGACGAACAGCGTACCGTCCTGATGAAACGCCAGTGCCGAGATCGAATCGCCCGGAAGACCATCCTCGCGCGTCCAGTGCGACCATGTGCCATCCTTCTCCGAGTAGCGACTCAGCCCGTGGGACGTTGCCATCCAAACATCCCCGTTCACCGGATGGCAGGCGATGTCGAAGATGCGTTCCCCCAAAGGCCCGGTCAACGGGCCGTAGTTCTTCCACGTCTCCCCGTTGAAGACCGAGACCCCGCCGTGAAGATGGCCAACCCAGATTCGCCCCTGCTCATCACAACCGAGTGCATAACCGAAGTCGTCACCCAAACCATCCTTCGTGGTGAACTGAGTCCACTTCCCATCGGGAGCGCCGCGCAGCACGCCGTTGTCCTCCGTGCCGACCCACACGTTGCCGTCCAGGTCGCGGCAAAGGGCCATGACGAAGTTGCCCACCGCCGCCGGTCCCTCCACGCGTTTCCCGACTGTGGCGGGCGGCTGTGGTTGAGGCTGCAGAGCGGTGGGTGACACCGCTTCGGGTGCGGGCGAACTGCCGTCAGACCTTGCTGAAGCCGTTGCTGATGCGGTCGCCTCGCCTCGCCGAACAGTCGGCTTGACCGGCGCGGAGGGCGACGGGGCGACTGGATTGATCGTCACCGGCGGTACGGTCGGTGACGGCGTGGAGGAGTTCGGAGGAGTTCGGAGGAGGCGGCAGTGGCTGGGAGCCGCAGCCACCCAGCGCCGCGATCTGGGCCAGCAGACACACTGCGGAGAATCGCTTACGAACCAATCCCACCACGATTCGCAACCTCGTCTATGAAAACCGAACTCCAAGGCTTTGTGATTCAGTGGGCGTGTGCGTGCCCGTGAGGCCCGTCGTGCCCCTCGACCTCAACTGGCGCGGCCACTCGTCGCGCGAACGGCTTCGTCGATTGAGTCCCCATCAAACCCGCGGCCAGAAACACCGCTGCCGACCCCGGCAGCAGCCACCATTCGTTCAATTCAAACTGCTTGACGACCATCACCAGCAGCACGTTGACCGTGGCCAGCGGGATTAGAACCATCCACGCCAGCCCCATCAGTTGGTCGAAGCGGAAGCGGGGGATCGTCCACCGCAGCATCTGGATCACGATGATGAAGCCGAAGGCCTTGGTCAGCAGCACCAGCACCTTGACCAGCGTCGCGCCCGTGTACGCACTGTCCGCCTCGGCAATGAACGGCAGATGCCAGCCGCCGAAGAACAGGATGGCGGTCAGAAAGCTGATCGTGATGACGTGCGTGTATTCGGCGAGAAAGAACAGACCCCACTTCATCGCGCTGTACTCGGTGTGCCAGCCGCCGATCAGTTCCTGCTCGCACTCGGCCAGATCGAACGGCAACCGCTGAGCCTCGGCCATCGCCGCGATGAAGAAGATGATGCACGCCAGCGGTTGATACCAGATGTTCCAGCCGTACAGACCCCGCTCGGCCTGGAAGAGCAGAATCTTTTCGATGCTCATCGTCCCGCAGAGCAATGCCAGCCCGACGACCGACAGGCCGAGAGGGATCTCGTAACTGACGACCTGAGCACTCGCCCGCAGACAGCCGAGCGCACTGTACTTATTGTTCGAGGCCCAGCCACCGAGAATGACTCCGTACACCGCGAGGCTGCCAATCGCGAAGATGAACACGATCCCAAGATCGATCCCCGGCGCGATGATAAACGGGAACTGTCCGTCGCCGGGACTCAGATTCTTCGGCACCGGCCCGAACGGCACGACGGAGAACGCGAGAAACGTCGTGAAGACCGAGATGCCCGGTGCGAGTACAAACAGAACCTTGTTGACGTGTCCGGGAATCACGTCTTCCTTGAGCAGCAGCTTCAGCATGTCGGCGACCGGTTGAAACAGTCCCATCGGCCCGACGCGATTCGGCCCGAGCCGATCCTGCATCCACGCCGACAGCTTCCGCTCCAGCAGGATCAGGTATGAACAAACGCCCAAGTTCACGTTCAGCACGATGACAATGGCCAGCATCGGCATCGCATACGGCCGCGCCGCCTCGGGCAGCATGCCGACGATCCAGTTCCACTGGCCGCTCAAAAAGTCATTGAGGTACTGCATGTCTCGTTCTATCTGTTCGATTCAAACTTGCGCCACGTAGGATGGGCACTCTTGCCCGTCGAGACTTCTGACGCAAAGCAGGACGGGCAAGAGTGCCCATCCTACAAGTCAAACGCTGACCGCCAACTGTTCCAACTTCACACCCAGCTCACCCAGCTCACCCACTGACAATGCAGCCAGCGCGGGGACAGCGCCGCCAATTTCCTTCCGTAACGTCGGGGCATGGAACAAGCCCTTTCGTTCGGCCAACTCCATCAGAATACGACCGTCGGGACGAGCCTCTTCCGGACCGCGCACTCCGCGATGGATGGCCTGAGCCAGTCCATTGTGATTCACAAACGTCCCGTCCTTCTCGGCCCAGGCCGCTCCCGGCAGAACGAAGTGAGCTTTGGAAGACGCCGCCGATTCCAACAGGTCTTGCACGACGAGCAGCTTCAACTTGCTGAGCTTCATCGCATCGGCGTCGCTGATCCAGCCTTCAGGATCGCCACCGAGTACATACAACGCCTCGATCTCTCCGCGCGAGATGCAGTCTAAGACGGACGAGAACTCGACGACCGATCCCTGTACCTGCCGCAGCACCGCCTCGACACCGCGCCGGTTCGGACACTTTTCGGCGCGAATGGTGAACTTCGTTTTCGGTTCGGGCTGGCCGTGAACGTCCTTCGGATAGAGATCGTCTTCACCGACAACTCGCACCGGCCCGATGGCCAGCTTCGCGTTCGGAGTGAGCTTCTTGGCAAACGTCGCCAACAGATACGCCTCTTCGACCGTCGCCCACGGTGAGATCACCGCCGCGAACTTGCCGGGCGCGCGGATCACGGCGTCCCGTAGCGCGTTGCGAACGGCAGGCAGAACCGTCTTCCAATCGCTTGCCACCGTCTGGCCATTCGACCTCTGTTCCGGTCGCTTGAGTCGCCGCTCGGACTGAATGTACTTCCAACCGAAGCGGCCTTCGTCGCACATGAAGCTCCCCTGCGCCTGCGGGTTCACGCGCGGCTTCAGGCGATAGAGGACATCTTCATTCTGATCGACAGTGATGCTGCAACCGGTACTGCATCCGGGGCAGACGCTGTTCTTGGTTTTGAGCCACCAGACACGCTGCTCGTACAAAAAGTCCTTGCTGCACAGGGCACCGACCGGGCAGAGATCGACCACGTTGCCAGCCAGTTTGTTGTTGCACGGGTCGCCGGGGAAGATGTCGATCTCTTCGTGAGTCCCTCGGCTGATGACCTGCAACTCGGCCGAGCCGCTGATCTCGCGCGTGAACCTCACGCAGCGGGTACACATGATGCAGCGATCGGTGAAGAGCGTGATCTGATCGCCGATATAGTCCTTGTCCGGTTTGATGTTCTTCGGCTCTTGCAGACGGCTGTATCCGCGACCGAACTCGTAGCTGTAGTCCTGCAATCCGCACTCACCCGCCTGATCGCACACGGGACAATCGAGCGGATGATTGAGGAGCAGATATTCCAGCGTCGCCTGCTGCGCCGCCTTGACCTTCGCGCTGTTCGACACGATCACCGTGCCGTCCTTGACGGGCGTCTGGCAACCGGGGAACAGCTTCGGCTGCATGGCGATCGTGCCGTCCGGCTTCTTGTCGCCGACTTCGACCAGGCACATGCGGCAACTGGCCACCACGGACAACTCCGGGTGCCAGCAATACGACGGAATCTCGACCCCCGCCCGCTGAGCCGCCTGAATGCAGTTCAGCTTCTCGGAAGGACCGATCTCCACCGGCTTGTCGTTGACGATGACTGTGGGC
>JAYVOX010000132.1:0-9198 GCA_043757695.1 Schlesneria sp. | reverse complement strand
TAGGGTGGGCACTGCCCACCACAATCGGTCGTTGATGGTGGGCAGTGCCCACCCTACGGAAGGTATGGCCTTCGACTTTCCGGACAGACACCTAGCTGCGGTCGGAGCGACTCTGGCAAACCGGTCGGAGCGGTCGGTATCATCCTGCCCGTTCATCTCACTTCATTTCGCGAGATGCGGTTTCCTATCTTTCAGCACTAGATTGAGGTGTTTCATGAGTGGATCGGCTCCGGCTGCGGCATCACTGGCGAAGTCTCAGATTCGTTTGGGGACCAGCACTCTCAAAGATCTCCCCGTCAACAAACTCTTCCGCGCGATGATCGACATTAATGCCTCCGACTTGCATCTCCAAGTCGGCAAGCCCGCCATCCTGCGCGTGAAGGGGGCGCTCAAGCCGCTCGACATGCCACCCATTACCGAGGACGTGATGAAAGAGTGGTGCATGCCGCTCATGGACGAACGCAACGTGGAAATCTTCTTCACCACCGGCGGGGCCGACTATGCGCATGTGGTCGAACACAAGGGTGAGAACTGGCGATTCCGCGTCAACATGTTCATCCAAACGGGCAAGATGGGCATGGTCTCTCGAAAGATCGAGCGGTCGATTCCCAACTTTGAAGGGCTGTATTTGCCGCCGATCATGGAGGAACTGTGCAAGTACGATCAGGGGATGGTGCTGCTCGCGGGCGTGACCGGTTCCGGTAAGTCAACGACGATTGCCTCGATGCTCGACTGGATCAACCACAACTATGGCAAGCACATCCTGACGATCGAAGACCCCGTGGAATTCGTGTATCAGGCCGACAAGTGCCTGCTCAATCAGCGCGAGATCGGTTGCGACGTGTGCGACTTCCACACGGCGATGAAACACGCCGTGCGTCAAGACCCCGACATCATGCTCGTGGGTGAGTTGCGAGATAAGGACACTTTCGAGACGGCCATGCACGCCGCCGAAACGGGGCACTTGGTGTACGGCACGATCCACGCCTCGTCGGCCCCTTCGACGATCGGTCGTATTCTGGATCTCTTCCCGCAGTCGATGCATAACGCGCTACGGTCGTCGATGGGCTTCAACATGAAGGCGATCGTCGCGCAGAAACTGCTCCCCACCATCAAAGATAAGCCGAAACGCGTCCCCATCTGTGAGATCATGTTGTTCAACGGCACGGTTCGAAAACTGATCCTCGAACAGCAAGATGAGAAGCTGCCAGCGGCCATGCGAATCGGTAAGGCGGACGGGATGCAGCAGTTCAACGACAGTCTGTATGACTTCATCACGCGCGAATTCGTCAGCCGGGCTGAGGCCTTTGAAATCAGCCCCAACGTGGAAGAACTCAAGATGATGCTCAAGGGAATCAACGTGAAGTCTTCCGGAATTCTGTGACAGACGCCTTCTTGCAACGTGACGGTTCGCGATTGACAGTTCGTGCCCAAAGCAGGTGGCTCTCCGGCAGTCGCGTTAAAGATCGAAGAGGAGACCTGCGGTCGAACGTTTCGGCGGGGTCGGGAGACCCGCGCCGAACAGTGGCTTGGCAGTTTGTGATCGGCGTTGCCTCCAAAATTGCGGTCTCACAAAAAAAAGACGCGGCGTGTCATCAACACGCCGCGTCTTTCATTTCACGCAGTTCGTTTTCACACTCGACTCGGCATCAGATGCCGGGGATGTCGAGGCGTTCGGTCTCGGCGATCTTGCGGAGCTTTTCTAAGGCTCGGGCTTCGAGCTGTCGGATCCGCTCCTTGGTTACACCGAGCTTGGTGCCGACTTGTTCGAGTGTCAGCGGACCAGCCCCTTCGCTCAGGCCGAATCTTGAAACAATGATGTCACGCTCGCGACTCGGCAGTTGTGAAAGGATGCCCATCAGTGCCACATGCTGCTTCTGGTTGATCGCCTCTTCTGCAATTCCGTCCGTCCGGCGATCCGACGACTGACTGAACAGTTCGTCGGAGCCAGTGCGGAAGCGGTCCAGTTGTGTGTATTCAGCGGGGATCGATCTCGCGTAGTTTTTCATGATCGCCCAACTGGCGTAGGTCGAAAACTTGAAGCCGCGCATGTAGTCAAATTTTTCAATGGCTCGCAGCAGAGACATGTTTCCGTCGCTGACCATTTCAAAAAAGCTGACGTTCGGTTTCATGTGCTTCTTGGCGATCGAGACGACCAGTCGCAGGTTGCTGCGGATGAGGAAGTTCTTCACCTCACCCGCTTGTTTGACGAGTCGCTCGATCGCATCCATGTCGCGCGTCTTGGGGCGGACGGGATCGAGTCCCTTTTGCAACTCGGCGGCGCGGCACTTCAAGTAGTTCATCTTGCGGAAGTAGTAGACCTCTTCCTCCTTGTTGAGCAATGGAATCGCGTAGAGGCTGTCGAGGTACGGCGGCAGGCCGGGGGGCGGCTTGACCAAGCCGTTGTGACGGTCGGTGGCGGGCGGAGGTGCAAGTATGACAATCTCAGCATCGACCACGTGGAACTCGGCCGAGTCCATGAAGTCGATCGGCTCGTTCAACATCAACTCGGCGCGGACTTCGGCCACGAGACGGTAGATGCTGGTGCGCGTGCGATGAAAGTCGTGAACGAGCGTTTCCACGGCAACACCGCGACTGAATCGGCGATAGATTTCTCGCTTCTGTTCAGTGGTGAGCGGCAGTGAGGCGTTCGGGAACACGGCTGTTTCCGGATGCTGTTTGTCGAAGTTCTTGAGTGTGTACCGCACGGTCTCGGGAGACCGGCCAAACTTGCGAGCCAAGCGTTGATTGATGTCCGTCGGGCAACCGCCTGCTCGGGCGAGACGCCGTGCGCGTTGAATGAGTTGCTCGCGATCATCGAGCGACAACTGGCTGAAGTTCGTGCCGCGATCAACTTCGCGCGAGTGCTTGCTCACGAAACGTTCGACCGACGATTTGAGAAAGCCGACTCGTTTGCGACCACCGAATCGGAACCGACGACTGACGAGTCCACGATCACGCCAGCGCGAGACGGTCTTTGTCGAAACATTGAACCGACGACTCACGTCTTCGACGGTCCAGACTTCTTCGCCAGCATTGTCAGCCGGGATGTCGGCGCTGTCCGACAAGTCTTCCACGAAGCACCGCAGGTCGTGAACGGCTTCATCGCCGGTCAGCACGAGATCGGGATACATCTCTCCGCGATAGCTGGTGATTTTCTCGCACAAGTCGGGGTAACCGAGGCTGGCGTTGGGTTGCAACTCGTTGAGCAAATTCTCGGCGCGATCGATCTGTTTGAGCCGAGCTTCGCGCGGTGCGAACTTGATCTGATGATCGCGGAGCTGCTTCATGGCGGGGTTGAGATAGCGTGACATCGTGATGTCTCCTCCTGACGGCGATGTGGTGTCAACCACTCGTCGCGTCGCCTGACGGCACTTGCCGAGGCGATTGTCAATCTGACAGCGAACACTTAGAGCAATCGTTCCGTTGCAAAGCCGGTGCCGGTGCGGGCGGGTTCTCATCGTCGCCAGCACAATGGCACTTGGTTTAGCAAAGTAACCCGTAGCGTCAGCGAGGGGCCCGTTTGCGAGATACCGCACTCCCCCGCTGACGCTGCGGGTTGCCTGGCCGTCCAAACCATTGGATGTCAGCCGTCAGTCTGAGTGACCAGCGACCAAGTCAATCGTGCTGGCCGACCTACTACGCCAATCGGGACACAAAGATCAGACAAAATGTTCGGAGCGGAGAAAAAGGGTGATCTCGGGTCGAAGAGGTTCGCGACAAGGCCAATCCCTCGACTCCAACTTCATCGACAAAGCAGCCGGTAGTCGAGAAGTCGTTCTCTCGATGACCGGCTCCATGAAACACGCGGCGTGGTCCTTGTATCCTGCGTCCTCAGCAAGTGATGTTTGGGGGGAAGAATGCTTCAGGCAGAGCGGTCACAACGCGACATTCTGGTGAATCGACGGACGTTCGACGCGGAGAAGTGTCCGATGCCCTGCCGGTTGTCCCGTCACTTCGAAGACGGGATGGACGGTGCGAGACATCTCACTGACCAACC
The DNA here is from genome assembly GCA_043757695.1 of Schlesneria sp. Classification (GTDB taxonomy): domain Bacteria; phylum Planctomycetota; class Planctomycetia; order Planctomycetales; family Planctomycetaceae; genus Schlesneria. The sequence goes on along the minus strand of JAYVOX010000132.1, from coordinate 5,198 downwards.
ACTCTTCCGCGCGAGACGACCTGCGCGACAATCCGAGGGATGTCACCGTGACTCACGTTGACCGACATCGCTCAGAACCGTGGTCGCAACGACCTTCGCTGGAACGCCACGCACTTTGAGGAACCCGGAAATACCGACCACGACCACGGCGAGCAGCAGAACGACGCTTTGCCATCGCTTGGAGTTCCGTCGCATCCCTTCAAAAGTTTTCGAGCGTCCGACGAGAGCCGACGCGATGAAGAAGATGCCGAGCGAAAGCAGAATCTTCGTTCCCACAAGTGGGTGATACAGCTTGTCTCCTTTATGCACTGGAGCTTGCACGATCAGATAGTTGTAGAAGCCGCTGACGAGGAACAACGCGATCCCGCCATGCACGAACTTCTTCCACGTCTTCATCACCAGCTCTTTGAGCTTCGCGTGATGTTCGTCCGGCAACTGAGCCGCCGCCGGTGCAAGAACGAACCGCAGGAAGCAGGTTCCTCCCACCAAGACGATGGCGGTTCCGATGTGAGTCCAGCGCGAGGCAATTGCAATCCAATCCATAATGTTGCGACTTCCAAATTGAGAGAAACAGAGAGTCCAAGTTGCCTGCGGATTCTAGTCGGGTCGCCTTCCGATGCCACCCCGCTCACCTTGAGACTGGTTTGCAGCCTGCCCGCTGACGATATGCGACTCACTCCGAGATCGTTCCGAAAAACTTGTTTGTCCAAGATTGATCCGCGAGGGACTCAATCCGTATACGATCCTCGCGTGGGGGGGGCTATGGCTCTGGCCCGACAACACAACTTTCCCGAGAGGAACCGTTCCATGCCAAACAACCTGATGAAATCGTTCTTCGCGACCGGCCTCTTGAGTGCCTGCTTGTGGTTGGTCCCGTCTGTCACGATGGCCACCGACATCACAGATGGCGGCAGCTTCTTCAGTGCCGAGACGCTTACCACTGCGAATCAGTCGATCCGTGACCTCGAACAAAAGTCGGGGCACACGATCCGCATTGAGACCTTCGCCGCCGTTCCCGCCGACAAGACTGAAGCCGTTGCGAAGATGGACGCCAAACAGCGGGAGGAGTTCTTTTCCAAGTGGGTCCACGACCGAGCCAAAGCCACGCAGTCGCGCGGCATCGTCATCCTGATGTGTCGCCAGCCATCGCATCTCAACATCTGGGCCGGGAATCAGATTCAGGGGGCCGGTTTCGGAGGGGCTGAAGCGAAGGCCATTCGTGAGACGATGCTCACCAGCTTTCGAGCGAAGGAGTACGACAAGGGACTGACGAGTGCGGTCGCTCAACTTTCAACGACCCTGGCCAGCATGACTCCTTCCAAGGCCAAAGCTGCGTCGGCGAATCAGCCGTCTCATGATCCGAAGCACGCGGGTCAGCCCGTTCCTGCAGTGGTCAGGCACATTCCGGCGGGGCAGGTTCCCACAAGTCCGGCTCACGTCCCCGCTCATCAAGTTCCCGTGCATCAAGCCGCTCAGTCGTCGCCTTGGACGGGGATCGCGGTCGTGCTGATGTTCGTTGTCGGCGGCATCTTTGTGATGTCGATGATCGGTCGGATGTTTGGTGGCGGTGGCCAAAGTCACGCCGGATACGGCGCGCCGGGCGGTGGCTACGGTGGCGGCGGCGGCTTCATGCAGGGACTCGCTGGTGGAATCTTCGGCGCGATGGCAGGCAACTGGATCTACGACCAGTTCTCCGGTCACAGTGCCTCGGCCGGTGAGATGCACTCGTCAGGAAGTTCGCTCGGTTCGAGTGATCCTTCGAGCGGCGGGTGGGCCGATTCCGGCAGCGGTTCGTCGGACACCGGGTTCAGCGGCGGAACCGATTTCGGCGGTGGCGACTTCGGCAGCGGTGACTCCGGCGGCAGCGGTGACTCTGGCGGTGGCAGCGATTTCGGCGGTGGTGGCGACTTTTGACGCAGCGGTACTGAGGTCGTTTGTCGATGACGATTGCCGGGCAGGTTTGGAACCTGCCCGGCTTTTTTTGTGCTGAGTCTGCCAGCCAAACGAAAGCGGAGACCTTCGGTCGGGCGTTTCGGCGGGGTCGGGAGACCCGCGCCGAACGTCGGACACTCACAGCGGGATCGTTCCGTTGGAGGGCTTCTGCCAGACGCAATCGACGTAGTAACGCCGCTTGCCGTTCACGGTCTCTTCAACCAGGCCGTGGATGTCGGTGTCGAAACCGGGGAAGCGTTCGTTGAACATGCGGGCAAACTTGAGGTACTCGACGATCGTCTTGTTGAACCGTTCGCCGGGGATGAGCAACGGAATGCCGGGCGGATACGGCGTGAGCAGTACGCTGGTGGCGCGGCCTTCGAGGTCGTCGATCTCGACGCGATCGATCTCGCGATGAGCCATCATGGCGAAGGCATCGGACGGCTTCATCGCGGGTTGCATGACGGAGAGATACATCTCGGTCGTCACCCGCGCCACGTCGTTGGCTTTGTAGGTGTCGTGAATCTGCTGCGACAAATCCTTCAGGCCGATCCCTTCGTACTGCGGATACTGCTGACAGAACTCGGGGAGGATCCGCCACATCGGCTGGTTCTTGTCGTAGTCGTCTTTGAATTGCTGGAGCGCACTCACCAGCGTGTTCCACCGGCCCTTGGTGATGCCGATCGTGAACATGATGAAGAACGAGTACAGCCCGGTCTTCTCTACGATGACGCCGTGTTCCACGAGGTAGCGCGTCACGATGGAGGCGGGAATCCCCGACTCGGCAAACTTGCCCGAGACATTCAGGCCGGGCGTAATGACGGTCGCCTTGATCGGGTCGAGCATGTTGAAACCGGGAGCCAAGTTCCCGAAGCCATGCCATTCGGCGTTGGCCTCGAGCAGCCAATCATCGCGCTCGCCGATCCCTTCTTCGGCGAGTTCCACTGGTCCCCAAACTTGGAACCACCAGCCTTCGCCCCATTCGTCTTCGACCTTGCGCATGGCTCGGCGGAAGTTGAGCGCTTCGTTGATCGACTCTTCGACCAGCGCGGTTCCACCGGGCGGTTCCATCATCGCCGCCGCCACATCGCACGACGCGATGATCGCGTATTGCGGCGAGGTCGAAGTGTGCATGAGGTAGGCCTCATTGAAGACGTTGCGGTCGAGCTTCTGCGTCTCGGAGTCGCGCACCAGAATCTGTGACGCCTGCGAGATGCCCGCCAGCAGTTTGTGTGTCGAGTGCGTCGCGAAGATCATCGACTCTTTCGGTCGCGGCCGATCTTTGCCGCCGATGGCGTGCATGTCTCGATAGAACTCGTGGAACGTCGCATGTGGCAGCCATGCTTCGTCGAAGTGCAGCGTGCCGATCTGGCCATCGAGCAGCCCTTTCAAGGTCTCCACATTGTAGATGATGCCGTCGTAGGTGCTCTGCGTGATCGTCAGGATGCGCGGCTTGCGATCGGGATGTTTGGCTTGAGCTTCACGGGCGAACGGATTGGCCTCGATCTTGCGCTGAATGCTCTCCGGCGTGAATTCCGACAGCGAGATCGGGCCGATCAGACCGAGGTGATTACGAGTCGGCATCAGGAAGACCGGCACGGCTCCCGTCATGATGATCGAGTGCAGGATCGACTTGTGACAGTTGCGGTCCACTACCACGATGTCGCCCGACGCGACCGTCGAGTGCCAGACCATCTTGTTCGAGGTCGAGGTGCCGTTCGTCACGAAGAAGCAGTGGTCGGCGTTGAAGATGCGGGCGGCGTTCCGTTCCGACGCGGCGACCGGTCCCGTATGGTCGAGCAGTTGGCCGAGTTCTTCCACCGCGTTGCAGACATCCGCCCGCAGCATGTTCTCGCCGAAGAACTGGTGAAACATCTGACCGACGGGACTCTTCAAGAACGCGACGCCCCCCGAGTGACCGGGGCAATGCCACGAGTACGAACCGTCGTTCGCGTACTCGACCAACGCGCGGAAGAACGGTGGCGCGAGACTGTCCGTGTACGCCTTGGCTTCGCGGATAATGTGCCGAGCCACGAACTCCGGCGTGTCCTCGAACATGTGAATGAAGCCGTGCAGCTCGCGCAGGATGTCGTTCGGAATGTGACTCGACGTGCGCGTCTCGCCGTACAGATAGATCGGGATGTCGGCGTTCTTGCGACGAATCTCGTTGATGAAGGCTCTCAGGTTCACGATGGCCCGATCGGGTTCCGGTCCCGGTGTGAACTCTTCGTCGTCAATCGACAGGATGAAGGCTGAGACCCGGCTTTGCTGTTGAGCAAACTGAGAGAGGTCGCCGTAGCTGGTGACTCCCAGCACTTCCAGCCCTTCGCCCTGGATCGCGTCGGCCAGTGCGCGAATGCCCAAGCCGGAGGTGTTCTCGGAACGAAAGTCTTCGTCGATGATGACGATCGGAAATCTGAACTTCATGGGCAGGGAACTCGGGACAAAGGATCGAGGCGTTCGGATCGAGGTTGCTCGTGGCCGAAGGAGGGCGAAAGGTAAAACGTCAGGGGAACGCTAGCAATGTCCAGCAGCAGGTTCGTCACACATTGGCCGACGACGATTTGAACGAGGTTGCTTCGAGGTGCAATGTTGGCATCCTCAATGCCTCATTCCAGCAGCGTCGCTTCAGCGGCCAGTCCCGGGCCGAAGCCAATCGCCACGAAAGGTCCCGTCCTACGCGATGCGTGCAGTCGATCTAGGATGAACAACAGCGTCGGTGACGACATGTTGCCGTGTTCTCGCAAGACTGCGCGCGACAGGTCGAGGTGACTGGGGTCGAGACGCATCGCCTCGGCGAACGCCTGCAAGATGCGCGGCCCTCCGGGATGGACGGCCCAAGCGCCTACTGTCTCGGGCCGAAGACCGTGATTCCCCAGCCATTCGGACAACCACGGATAGAGGTGCTGAGCCAACAGGCCCGGCACGCTCGATGAGAGTGTCATGCGAAAGCCGTGATCACCGATGCGCCAAGTCATCGCATCGCGCGAGTCCGGCAGCATGGTCGATCCGCTCGCCAGAATGCGAAACGGTCGTTCCGATGCCGAGTGGCCTGCGTCGGCCGCTTGGACCACACAGGCTGCGGCTCCATCGGAGAAGAGTGAGTTAGCGACAATTTGTTCGGGATCCCAACCGTACTGATAGTGCAGGCTGCACAACTCGACACAGCAGACGAGCACGACGGCCTGGGGGTCCGCAGCGACAAACGCGCGGGCGACTCGCAACGCATTGAGCGCGGCGTGGCAACCCATGAACCCGACCTGCGT
>JAYVOX010000131.1:0-2498 GCA_043757695.1 Schlesneria sp. | reverse complement strand
CGTTTGATCCGAAGCCGAAGCTCGACGAGTACCACGGCAAGCCGCTTCCCTCGTCGAACCTGCGCACCGAGCGCAAGACCGGCGCGGCGATGCGGTCTCCCTTCAAGTTCGCGAAGTATGGTGAGAGCGGGATCGAGGTGAGCGAACTCTTCGCGAAGACCGCTGCGCACATCGACGACATCGCGGTAATTCGCTCGATGCATGCGGAAGTTCCCAACCACGAGCCGTCGCTGATGCTGATGAATTGCGGCGATGGACGGCTGTCGCGACCAAGCTTCGGAGCGTGGGTGAACTATGGCCTCGGGACCGAGAACCGCAATCTTCCCGGCTTCATCGTGATGTGCCCCGGCGGCTATCCGATCGTAGCGACGCAGAACTGGCGGTCATCGTTCCTGCCGGGTGCCTGTCAGGGGACGTACCTCGACAGCAATCACACCGACATCGACAAGCTGATCGCCAACATTCGCAATACGAAGTTGACTCTGGAAGAACAGCGTCGCCAACTCGACCTCGTCAGGAAGTTGAATGAGCTGCACTCCGAGGAGCGTCAGCACGCACCACTACTCGAAGCGCGGATTCAATCGTTCGAGTTGGCTTACCGGATGCAGAGCGAAGCGGCCGAAGCGTTTGACTTGAACCGCGAGCCGCAACACATTCGCGAGCTGTACGGCAGCGGGACTCACGGTCGGCAGTTGCTCATCACGCGGCGGTTGATCGAGCGAGGAGTCCGCTTCATTCAAATCTGGAGCGGCGCGGGGCAACCGTGGGACAATCACGACGGTCTACAAGCACAGCATCTCAAACTGGCAAACGACTGGGACGGCCCGATGGCGGCGTTCCTGACGGACCTCAAACAACGCGGCCTGTTTGACGAGACGCTGATCCTGTGGGGCGGCGAATTCGGTCGCACTCCCGTCGCCGAGCTACCGGGTCTGAGCGGTCGCGACCACAACCATTACGGCTTCTCGTGCTGGCTGGCTGGGGGAGGCGTGAAGGGAGGCGTCGTTCACGGAGCCACCGACGACTTCGGCTTCCAAGCGATCGAGAACCCCGTCCACGTTCACGATCTGCACGCCACGATGCTCCACTTGCTCGGCTTCGACCACGAACGCCTCACTTACAGATACGCTGGCCGCGACTTCCGCCTGACCGACGTGAGTGGCAAGGTGATCCGCGAAATCATTTCGTGACGCACAGACTTAGCCTTGAAGGGATTTGCGCGGCGTGAGTCCGACGTTCGTCGCGGCTCCCCATCCTCGGCGTGAGATCCCATATTCGGCGTTCGGCGAGCATCTCCCGACTACGCCGAACTGCCCGCCCGCAGGTCTCCCCTTCTCGGTTCACGAGAAACCGCCACAGCCGAAGCCGCACGCGGTTGATGCTTCGCGACTCGTCGCAAACAGGGGGCGCTGTTTTCGGTTGCTGAGCGGGGAGGCTCGCAGCGAGTGCTTCAAGATCGAGAAATTTAAGTGGCTGTCCGAGAAGCCGTCTTTTGGCCGCTCCCTTGAGAGCCTCAACTTGGGTGCCACGGTCATGGCTTTGCGTGGCCGTGTCTTCGCAACAACATACGCACGGCCACGCAAAGCCGTGACCGTGGCACCCTAAAAACAAGCCTTTTCTTTCCGGATAGCTTCTAAGTAAACAACTCGTGAATGAGTTTCCCACCTTCAACCAGTTTGATCGGGCGGTTGTCGGTGGTGCGGTATTCCTCGTCGGGCTTCATGCCCATGATTTCGCAGAGGGTGAGGCAGAGGTCGGCGACTCCGATCGGTCGGTCGGTCACATCGATGCCGTCGGCGTCGGTCGCGCCAATGACTTGGCCACCGCGAACGCCCGCTCCTGCGAAGACGATCGGCCAGCCCTTCGCGTAATGATCGCGGCCTCCATCCGGCTTGATCTTCGGCGTGCGACCGAACTCGCCCATCCAGATGACAAGCGTGTCGTTCAGCATCCCGCGCTGATCGAGGTCTTGAATGAGCGTCGAGTAGGCGGGATCGACTTCGGCCGCGAGGTACGGTGTGTCGCGGAAGCCGTTGTTGTGCGTGTCCCAGCCAGCGTCGTTGCGATCACCCGTGCTGATGACCTCGACAAAGCTGACGCCGGTCTCGATGAGGCGTCTCGCCAGTAAACAGCCTTGCCCGAAGTTCGTCCGACCATAAGCATCGCGCAGCGCCGCCGATTCGTGATCCAAATCAAACGTCTCCAAACGCGGGCTGAGAACGAAACGCGCCGTGCGGTCGTAGATCAACTTCTTGTCGGCCACTTCCTGCGCGGCACCGACCGCCGCGAACTGTGCATCGAACTTGTCGGCCAGAGCGAGGCGGCGACGCAGCGTCTCGGCTGGCACGACCGGTCGCACGTTGGGAGGAAGCGTTCCCGCCTGGTCCACGTTGAACGAAGAGTATCTCACCCCGAGGACGCCCGCATCGACATCGCGATTCTTGATGCGCGGCTTGCCGATCCGCACGAAGGCGGGGAGATCGAAGTTCAGGTCTTCG
>JAYVOX010000130.1:0-9218 GCA_043757695.1 Schlesneria sp. | reverse complement strand
GACACGATCACCTGACCTGGCTCAGGCCCCAAACCTTCGCCTGCCAAGTTGATGATCGTCCCCGGAGCACCGACCGACACGTCCGACGAGAAGACCGCCGGGTCCACTGGCAGGATGTCGTTGCGAGCGACCACCGATCCGTTGTTCGTCTCATTCGACTCAATCAACTCGCGGTGGCTATCGACCAGAACATGCAGGTAGTTGAAGGGGATTCGCAGTCCTTCGAGATTCAAGCCCAACCGATTGGCGGCCAGCGGCAGGCGGATATCCACCGACTGAATCTCACCCGCATCAATGCCGTTCACGATGGCACCGGCTTGAGGCAGATCGACCGAAGGGACGAAATCATTCCCCGCGATCAACAGCACGTTGAACGGGACCGTCGTCGAGAGTGGCCCGTTGTTTCGCAACCAGACTCGATAGCGCGGCCCGAGGTTCTGATCGGGATGGCCGTTGTCCACGAAGCGTGTCGCCAACAGTTGCAGATCAGTCCCGGAATCGTAGACCACGGGAGGAACATCAATCCATGTTCCGCAGGTCACAACCGGCAGCGGCTGCCAGACGGGATAGTCATAGACGACCCACGTCGGGCACGGGTTGTAAATGATCGGGCGGCAATAGATCGGGCGAGGATCGTAGATCGGCAGGCAAGAATCCCACCAACACCAATCGACCCACGGCGTCCAGCGTGGACACCAGCAGTACGTCGGGTAATAGCCGCCGCCCGCATACCAGCAACTGAACGACGAGGTCGTGAATGACGAGACCACGACGCCGTGATGGCGATTGCTCCAGCCACCCGCCTGGACGAGCGCGGGACCGAGATTCATCTGGCGCGAGATATCTCCCTGACGATGCAGTTGGAACTGGCGATCGAGGTTGATCCGGCGTCCCACGTTCGAGTCCTGCAATTGATGGAAGTCGTGCCTCGCGATCCGATCTTGGTAGACGCCACTCACGCGATCGAGCTTCACTCCAGCCAATCGCGAATTCGCTTTCGCATCCGGCATCCCCTGCAGTTCCTTGAGTTGCTTGTGAAACTCCTTCTGATCCTTGGTCTCACGCAACTTGACGAGTTTGTCGTTGATCTCGGGCTTCACGTCGCGCACGACAGGCTTTTGCAGGTCGAGCTTCGGAGCGTGTCCGTTCTTCTCAATCCGAACCGGGGTCGGTCGCGGGTGATGCGCGTCTTTGCCGATGACCGCGCCATTGCCAATCAGCGGTGGCGAGTTCTTGAGCCGGTCGCCTCCCTTGGGATCGACACCATTCCGACCCACGTCCAGCTTGGGAAGCGTGTTCTTGTCGTTGTCATCGCGACGGTCGCGCCCATTCGTGTTGGCACCACTCACACCGGGCTGATGACCGGGGATCGTGACTTGAGGTGAGCCGGTTCTAGGAGCTGCTCTAGGGATCGTGTTCGGACGATCCGGCTCATTCTTGGGAAGAGTGTTTCGGTCTCGGTTCTTCTCGTTCTCTTCACGACGGTCGCGCGCTTTGTTGTTGCTGTCCGCGCCTCCCACGCCGGGAATCACCGGGATGTTGGGTGGGTTATTGCCGGGATTGCCACCCCCGGCTCTGGGAATATTGGGAACGTTGTTGCCGCCCACTTTGGGAACGTTGTTGCCGCCCGGTTGTCCACCACCGGGTTGGGCCGGTCTCGGTTTGGGTTCTTCACGACGCTCGACTCTGTCATCCCGACGTTGCCCGGCATTGTTCTTGTCATTATTCGCGCCCGCGACCGGTTGAATGCCGCCGCCGTTTCCATTTGGGAATTGGTTACCCGCATTGCTCGGTCCGCGTTCTCGACCAGCATTGCGAGGCTCCGCTGGGCCACCAGTATTGCCGCGTGGTGCGTCGTCGCGTCGAGCAGGTGCGTTACCAAAGTTGGGTTGTGCAGCGGCCCGATTGACCGGTGGAGGTGAGTCATTGCGACGTTCGGCACGTGGGGGTTCAGATCGTGGGGCAGGCTCAGGCCGTTGTCGAGGTTGCTCGCCCGCATTGGAATTGCCGCCGCGATTGTTGTTGTTTGGCTCCGCGCGGTTGGCAGCAGCAGGAGCCTCTTTGGCGGCGGGCTGCTCACGTGTGGACTTCTCTTTTTCTTTGTCCTTCGCAAACGTTACGACGCCCGCGGACATCAAGCCCGCAAGCAGGCACCCCAACACCCATCGCCTGTTTTTCCACGTGTTCATGATTCACCCCTTCCTGTGAGCCGGGCACTTTTCGAGCAAGGTTGTTCGATCGTCAATCGCTCAGCGGATAACGTGCCAAACGGACTCGGGCACGCGTGAGCTTCGCGATTCACGGTCGCAATATCAAGAAGCAAGGTGTTTTCACGAGTTCTCCACCCCAATTGACTCGGGCGCGAGTGACCGTTCGCGGGCAACACGGGAATCGTGTGTCGTCCGGTCGATGACCATGCGTGACATCACAACGAACCGCATGTGCTGCGAGCTGGTCTCTGGCGGCACGATCTGCTGGCGAGTGTCTGATGACTCAATGAACTCTCTCCTCAATCGAGCCTCCTCGAACTTTTATTGCAGCGGCTAGTCGTGTCGAGCCGAACAGTGATGAGATGGTCGGGTTCTTTCTCGAACCTGTCGTACACAACGTGTCAGTCGAGTCATTGAGGAGTGGATGCCATGCAACGATCCTTTTGGGGATGTCTTTTGTGTGCTGGGTTTGCCGCAACGGCACCTCAGGTTTCGCAGGCTCAACTCTTTACGAGGCCGTTCCACAATTGTTGTGAGACCTGCGAGATGCCGCAGGCCCAGTGCAGTTGCTCTCAGAAGCACGTTCAGACTCAAGTGCAAACTCGGACTCGTCCGGTCGTACAGACGCAACTTCGGCCGCAGCAAGTCACCACGTACCGCGACGTGACAGAGACGCGCGTTCGTAACGAGACGGTCGTCGAAAACGTTCCCAGCACGACCTATCGCAACGTGACCGTCGATGAGGGCGGTTATCAGATGGTCTGGGTTCCCAAACCGACAACCAAACAGGTCGCACAGACTGTCGTTCAACAGCAAGTAAAAACCCGCGCGGTGCCCTATCAAGTCACTCGCCGCGTCCCACAGGTTTCAACTCAGATGGTTCCCGTGCAAACGGTGCAGCACATCACCGAACAAGTCCAAGTCCCGATCTCGATGCCGATGATGTCGCAGACGATCTCCGCACCGATGATGTTCTCCACCGCAGCAGCCTCCTCGTGCAACGCCTGCGATCACGGGTCCATGGCGATGAACATGCCGATGTTTTCGCAGCAATTCAGCTACGCACCTCAAGTCGGGTATGCCCCGTCATACATGTACGGCGCCCCGCTGACAGCGTCGATTCCGACGATGCCCGCCATCACGGTCCCCGTCCCGCAAACAGCGCAAGGACCGACGCCTCTGTCCGCAGAGAGACGGACGGAGCAGTGGCAGACCGTCCCCGCGCGAGGCTCTTCCTCGAACCGTTCGCAGGACTATGACTCACCCTCTTCGCGATCCGTTCCGACGCCCGCTGATGAAGTGAATCCACTCCCACGAAGAACCTCGATGTTCTCGCCTGCCCCCTCGGCAGCAGTCGTCTGGAACACGCGGAGATGATCCTGCGGGCTGACCAATGTGAGGCAGGTTCGTAGTCTGTCCACGGCCTTGCGTTTGAGAGGTTACAAGCGAGCCGGTTACAAACCTGCTCAACACGCCTCTTGGCGTGCCGAGAAGGCCGCCAGCAGGAAGGCGCATCGTCCTTCCGTTGTTAGGCGTCCAACGATGACATCAGACACTCCCCCCGAATTCTACGATTGCGTCGACCGGTTCGTTGATCTGGCCAACACCATGGTCGGTGAGCACGGCATCACACGCGTCAGCGCCGTGATCATGTTTGCCGCTGCACGCTTCAACGCCCACTGCGCCAAGGAAATGGACGCCGATGTCCACTCTCAAACAGACGCCGCGACCCACTATTTCGCCGAGCAGTATGCAAAAATGTTCCGCGACAACCTCGAACGCCTCCGGAAGCTCGAACGCAACGAGTAGGGGCACCCGTACTGGACGCCTAACTATCGCATGCACCGGAGCGGCGGGCTGGCGGCTTCTTGGACTACCTTGTCTCTCGCCGCCGCCCGGTGATGCTGGTCGTTCTCCAGAACGCGATGGCCTACGCGTTCAGAGGCTGTCTCAACCTGCGAGGTATCAGCCTCTTTTGAAACCTTGCAAGTGAGAAAACATTAAGCCCCCGAATGAGAACACGGTGTTCTTGCTCGGGGGCTTAATGCGTTGGATGTGCGGTGACGAGTACTTGAGTCAGCCTCGGAACTCGGAGAAGATCAATGACACGTTCTGTCCACCGAAGCCGAAGCTGTTGGAGAGTGCTCGTCGGACGGGCGCTTCACGCGCTTCGTTCGGAACGTAGTCGAGATCGCAGTCGGGATCGGGCGTGCAGTAGTTGATCGTGGGTGGCAAGACTCCATCTCGGATCGCCAACAGACACGTGATCGCTTCAACACTTCCTGCGGCGGCGATCAGGTGTCCCATCATGCTCTTGATGCTGGAGACCGGTGTCTTGTAGGCCGCATCACCAAACGTCTGGCGAATGGCCGAGGTCTCAACCTTGTCGTTGACTTCGGTACTCGTGCCGTGGGCGTTGATGTACTGAATGTCTTCGGGGTTGAGGCTCGCGTCTCGCATGGCCATGCGGATGCAGGCGACCGCGCCGCGACCTTCGGGATGAATGTCGGTGATGCGATAAGCATCGGCCGTCGAGCCATAGCCCACGACCTCACCGTAGATGCGTGCCCCGCGTTGCAGAGCGTGTTCGAGTTCTTCGAGGACGACCATTCCGGCACCCTCACCCAGCACGAAGCCATCACGATCACGATCGAACGGTCGCGATGCCCCTTGCGGATTCGAGTTGTGAGTGGAGAGTGCGGTGAGCAAATTGAACCCCGTCACACCGAACGGATGAATCATGCTGTGAGCGCCACCGGACAGCATGGCATCGGCGTCACCACGACGAATGAGTTCCGTCGCTTCACCGATCGCCTGGCTCGAAGCGGCGCACGCCGTGAGGCAATTCAGATTCGGGCCTTGGGCATCGAACAGCCCCGCCAGATGGCCGGCCGGCATGTTCGGTTCTTGTTCCAATTCGGTCTGCGCGTGGAGTCGTTGCAGACCACCGCGCGTGAAGAGTTCGAGATCGACTTGCCCGTCGCGCTGAGACTCCGCACACAATCCCATGAGCAATTGGAAATCTTGCTGACCTTCGCCCGCTCCCAGGTAGACGCCGAACCGCGCCGGATCGAGCTTCCCATCGAGCAAGCCCGAGTCGTCGATCGCTTGCTTGGCGGCACCGACAGCGAAGCGGATGTTCAAACCGGAGAACTCAAATCGCTTGGGATCATCGACGTACTTGGCGATGTCGAAACCTTTGACCTCCGCCGCAAACTTCGTTGGAAAATGAGAGGCATCGAAATGCGTGATGGATCCGATCCCGCTCTTGGCTTCACGAAGTGATTCCCACATGGCATCGACGGAATTGCCAATGGGGGTCACGGCACCAATTCCGGTCACCACGACTCTGCGTCTCATGAGATTCTCTCCTCGCCCCAACATGACCCACGGCAGGGAACGCGTCATCGACTCCAGCCGAGGTCGATTGCGTGCCCTTCAAACACCAACGCAGCCACCATCACGCGGGGCTGGCTCTCTTCGAGCCATCGCCCGCTTTACCGATATCCAAGACACCGCGCAACAACGTGAATACGCAATTCATCTGATCGGCTCGACCCGCCCCCGCCTCATTCTCATCGACATGCGCGAACACGATCTCACCGTCGGCGACCAAACGGTCACCAACGTGAGCCGTCACGTCCACCATGCCCCCCTCGTCGCGGGATTCGGTCAGCTTGGCCGAGTAAATGAGCGTATCGCCCGGTCCCGCCCAACCGTGAAAGGTCATGCGCGGAACCTTGGCCAACACGACCAGCTTGGAAAACTGGCGGTGCTCACCCAGCAACAGCCCGCCCGTCTGAGCCAGCCCTTCCAAGATCAGCGAAGCGGGCATCACGGGAAAACCGGGTTGATGGTCATGCAGATGCTCCTCAGCCAAAGTGACATTTTTAATCGCCTTGGCGTGCGAACCACTCTCGAACTCAGTGAACCGATCGACCCAGAACCAACGCATGAAACATCCTTCGAGACATCACCGGCGACACACCTGTCGCCGGGTCGTAGTCATGACACCGCAAATCGACTTCATCACGCAGCATTGAGCTTGGAATTCAAAAAGTTCACGACCATGTTGACCGTGAACAAGTCCTCGACGTTCTCCACGCGCGGATCCAGCGCCAGTTTTTCGATCGTGGCGGGATCGGCGTGAGGCAAACGAGTCCTCAGTTCGGTCAGCCCCTTCTCGGTGACGCGGCCGTTCTCGGCAAACCCCGCATCCGCCGAGAACAGACTCTCGGGGAACAGTTCGTTGCGAGGAATCTTCATGTTGAAGTTCTTTTCGAGGCGAAACACGATGTCCAAGAAGTCGATCGACTCTGCACCCAAATCAGCTTTGAGTCGCGAGGTGGGGGTGACTTCATCGTCATCGAGGCCCAGTGCATCGACCAATGTCTCTCTGACCTTTTCCAAAATTTCGTCGCGTGAAGGCATCCAAATTTCTCCTGGGGAGGCGGCTCGGCGAACACCCATGCCCGCGAACCACCGTCCCACTCATTGCCGCCCCTGAATTGGCGATTGACCTCCGGGGCAAAGCTCCGGCCAATCGAACCCACACATGTCGAGTGACCGCGACGCCGTTTCACGACGCAGTCGAGTTCCATTTTGAAGTCCATGACTTCAGTCACAAGCGGGACACACCGCAGCGTATGTTTAGCCCATCCCGCCGAGTGTCAATCCGCCATCCACCTTCAACGTCTGTCCCGTCACATAGCTGGCTTCTTCACCGGCGAAGAACAGCACCGCGTTGGAAATATCTTCTGGCTTGCCGAGCCGCTTCACCGGGATCGCGTTCTTGATCTTGTCACCGGCAAGGTTGACGACCGCCACCGTCATGTCCGTTTCAATAAAGCCGGGAGCCACGCAGTTCACCGTGATGCCGCGCTTCGCATATTCGACCGCCATGCAGCGTGAGAACCCTTCGATCCCCGCCTTACTCGCCGCGTAGTTGGCTTGGCCGGGGTTCGAGAAGTCGGCTGAGACGCTCGACATGTTGATGATCCGACCATAACGAGCCGACATCATCGGGCGCACCACGGCCTGACAGAAGTTGAACACGCTGGTCAAATTCGTGTCGATCACCTGCTGCCATTCTTCGATCGACATGGCGAGGATCGGCTTGTCGCGAATGATCCCGGCGTTGTTGACGAGGATGTCGATCTTCGACCACTTCGCCAGCACCTGTTCCACCACCGCATCCGCTTCCGGTTTCTTGCTCACATCGGCCTGCAAGGCCCACACGTCGCGACCGAGGTCGGCTTGTTCCTTGGCCAAGTTTTCAGCAGCGTCCCGATTCGACTGGTAGACGAAGGCGACCTTCGCTCCGGCTTCCGCCAACTGACAGACGATGGCCCGGCCAATCCCGCGACTTCCGCCGGTCACCAACGCGATTCGTCCTGCAAGCTTCATTGAAGAGTCACCCTTCATCACAAAATCTCTGTTCGTTGCGACTGCCGCAATCTCGCGAACTCCAGTTTCGAGCATCTGCTCAACAGATCAATTTCTCGCCAAAGTGCGCGCCGTCAGTCTTCTACCTTCTATTCGCCAATTGTCTCAGCGACGCATTCTTCAAATTATTTTTCCGCTGGCGGCTTCCAAATCTGCTGGAAGATCCCGCGATAGACTTCGCTGCGGGAGGCGTCAGACCCCGCCAACTCGGGATTGCGATCAGCGAGGTTAAAGGCTTCCAGAACCACCCGCGCAGAAACTGCCGATGCTCCGTTCACCGTGCCAACACCATTGAAATCCCAAACGCCATCCGCCTGCTTTCTGACCGTCATCTGCACTTGAAGCGTGTTACCGGGGGACACGAAACTGTTGTATCGGATCGCCCGCACCTCTTTCAGCAGGATGGTGCTGTGAGCAAAGTCTTCTGAGTGTCGAATGAGCCACCCGCCCGCCTGAACCAGCGTTTCAAGCATCAGCACGCCGGGCATCACCGGGAAACCGGGGAAGTGGTCGGCCAGATACTCTTCCGAAAGCGACAAATTTTTGAGGGCCGTGACCGACTGATTCGGCACAAGCTCGGTAATGCGGTCGATGAGAAGAAAACGCATGCGGTCGATCCAGCTCCCCATTCGCAGCCGTACCAACCAGACCGGTCGGATCAAAAGCCACTGAAATAGGCGGGCATTCTATTGGTCGAGCGAAAGTCTCACAACCTTCAGGTCCGCCTGGATGGCCAGCCAAATCAAAGCCTTCCGATGCCGAGTCTCGTGCGAACGAGCCCTCTTGTATCGGCCCCACACGCTCCATGAGCCGATTCGTACCGAGGTTGCGTCAGACTTCCGCCAGCCCATTCAACCGCAATGCGTTGCCGATCACCGACAGCGAACTGAGGCTCATCGCTAACGCGGCTACCATCGGGTCGAGAGCCGGGCCACCGAATGGTTCGAGGAGTCCCGCTGCGAGCGGGACTCCGATCACGTTGTACGCGAACGCGAAGAACAGATTCTGGCGGATGTTCCTCATCACCGCGCGACTCAGTGCGAGCGCGGTGATGATCCGCCGCAGATCGGGCTGAATGAGAATAACGCCCGCCGATTGCTTCGCCACGTCAGTTCCGGTCCCGAGCGAAATGCCGACGTTCGCAGCGGCCAACGCAGGCGCGTCGTTGATTCCATCGCCCGCCATCGCCACGACCCGGCCCGCCCGACGAGCCTCCGCAATCTGGTCCAATTTCTGTTGAGGACGCAGCTCCGCGCGCACGTCATCAAGGTCCAACTGCTTCGCAACCGACTGCGCCGCTGCGAGACGATCTCCCGTGAGCAACACCACTCGCACGCCAGCCGACTTCAATCGCTGGACCGTCGAGAACGAAGAGCCGCGCACGTCATCGCCGACTGCAAACAACGCCGCGTCGCGCCCCTCGATCGTCATCCACACAAAGGACTCGGAGCGAGGCAAGACATCGGCCAGCGACGGCGCGGTGTCCGCCAAGTCCTCGTCCCAGCCTGCGGGCTGTTGGCGACTGCCGGTGAACGCGGCGGAACCGACTCGCACGCGACAGCC
>JAYVOX010000129.1:0-2505 GCA_043757695.1 Schlesneria sp. | reverse complement strand
GGCTCTCCGCCATTCCTGTTGGCCCGCAGAAATTAGCCGCAGGGCGCTAGCCCCGGTTAAGCGAAATAGAACCGGGGCTAGCGCCCTGCGGCTGATGTACCACAAGAATCAACACGAATGGCGGAGAGCCCAAAAATCACGAGCGGCGAGATTCGGAAGAGTCTCGCCGCTCGTCTCATTCCCGAATGCTGGGGAAGCAGGGTGAGAACGGTCGATAGACGATTGTCTGAACACACTGGCCGTCGCAATTCAAACACGACAACGTCATGGCGACATCATGGAACGATCGCAGGCAGGATGCCCAATCGAGGCACAGCACGGCTCAAGAAGTCAGCGCCGTCGCGCGAAGAGCAGACTCGTATTGATGATCGTGACGCTGGTCTGTTTCACGACGAACGTGTCGCACGCAGATGACGACAGCGCCGGGCCGACGGGACTCAATCGAGTCACGATTGCCGACTTGAAGCGGCACTGTTCCACGTTGGCCAGCGATGCTTTCGAGGGGCGTGAAGCAGGAACAAACGGTGGCAAAGCGGCGGCGGCGTACTTGCAGACTGAGTTGAGAAAAGTGCCGGGAATCAAACCGGCGGGGACGAGCAGTTGGTTGCAGGAGTTTGCTCCCGACTATCGCAACGTCCTTGCCGTGTTGCCCGGTTCGGACCCGGAAGTCGGCTCGGAAGTGATCGTGATCGGAGCACACTACGATCACGTCGGTCGCGGCAACGCCACGAATAGCAACGGGCCGTTCGGTTACATTCACAACGGAGCCGATGACAACGCGAGTGGCACTGCTGCACTACTCGAATTGATTGATGCTTTCTCATCACTCACCCCGGCTCCGCGTCGCACGCTCTTGTTTGCATTTTGGGATGCGGAAGAGGTCGGGTTGCTCGGTTCGTATCACTGGGTTCGGCAACCGACGCGACCACTGTCCGACGTGAAGCTGACGCTGAACATCGACATGCTCGGTCGGCTGCGCGAAGGGAAGTTGACGGTGATGGGTTGGCGGTCGGCCGCCGGTTTGAGGTCCCGCTTGCAGGCCGTCAATCCGCAGGGAGATCTGCAGTTTCTCTACACGCCGACGGTCATTGCCGACAGCGATCACTACCCGTTCTATGCGGCGGGTGTTCCCAGTATTCACTTCGATTCGTGCAAGCACGACGACTATCACCGCCCTTCGGATGATGCCGACAAACTGAACTACGACGGCCTGCATCGCCTCACAGAAATGATCTTTCGACTGGCACTGGCCGCTGCGAATGAGGCTGCGGTGCCGAAGTTTCGTCGCGACGCGCTGACGGAAGCTCCGCCCAGTTGGATGACGCCGCGCGTGGCCGCGCCGTCGCCGTTACGACTCGGCGTTCACTTCGATTCGCACGAGTTCAAGAACGGCATCGCACTCGTCGAACAAGTGACTCCCGGTTCGCCCGCGCAACGTGCGGGAGTGCGTGTGGGTGATCGCATCGACCAGTTGGCGCATTGGTCCGGCGGTAATGTCGATGATTTGCGCACGATCATCCGCACGGTGAAGAGTCCGCTGACGATTCGTGTGCAGCGCCCCAATGTTGCCGATCTGCTCACACTGAACGTCGCTCTCGGTGGCGAACCCGTGCGACTCGGTATCTCATGGCAGTCCGACCCGACGTTGCCCGACGCGCTCGTGGTCACACAGGTCGTGACGGACTCACCCGCTGATCGAGCGGAGATGAAAGTGGGCGACGTGCTGATGTCGTATGCGGGACAACCGATCACGTCAGACGAGGACTTTCGACGGCGCGTCCTGACCGATTCGGAACCGCTTTCGTTTCGCATCGAACGTGACGGCCGCCCGCGCGAGGTCTCGGTGAGATTGTTTGAAGCCGAGTCGTCTTCTCGCTGAGGCGTTCGACGACCAAAGCAGACTTCATGAATTTGGAATGCGGCATTCCGAAGCGGCTTACGTCAAGAATCGGCTCCCACAAGCAAGCCCTGCCGCCGGGAATTCGTCTCGAATGCTTCGACCCGAATAATGGGTCGGATCACGCGATCGGTGGTGTTGGCACGATCAGACCGCATCCGAAAAGAAAGGCAACTCAGCTCGTTATAAAAGACTGAAGAGCGGCAAGATCGGCCGGTCTTGGTGGCGATTGCGTCACCGTGCGGGGCATGACTTTGCGGCGTAGGCGGGTCGCCGGAGTTCGGCTTGTTGCGGCGATGCCCGGTGCCGCAACAAGCCGATGCGTGTAAGACAAATCTCTCGATAAAGAACAGCCGACGACCGCGAGCCAAACCGCGACTGCATCCATGACGAACAGACCGTTGAAGACCGTACTCAGTTAATTCTCGGAGGGACTGTGCGCCGACTCTTGAGCCTGCCTCAGATGTGTACTTGGATGATTGCCGCTGCCGCAGCTTTCGCGAATGTCCATTCGTCGAGTCTGCTGGCTCAGTCGCCCGTGTTACCCCCGCGGGTCGCATCAATCACCTCGGCACCCGCGACGAATGCACCAGCCACTCAGCCTCAAG
>JAYVOX010000128.1:0-9262 GCA_043757695.1 Schlesneria sp. | reverse complement strand
TGATACGGCGAGCGATGCAGCCCGTGCCAAAACCCCTCGACCACCGTCCGCGCCCGCAGCTCCAGATTGCGGATGCTCATCAGCGCCGCAGGGTCGAGAAAGCTCGAAGCGGCGGGCTGCGTGGCGGTGGGCATACGCGGTTACTTCACGCTGGCGAGCACCCGCTCGATCACTTTCCCCACGCTCACACCTTCCGCTTCCGCCCGGTAGTTCACGAGCACGCGGTGGCGGAGGACCGGGGCGGCGAGGGTGATGATGTCCTCCTTCGTCACATGCGCGCGGCCCTGCAAGAGCGCGCGGGCTTTTCCCCCGAGGATGAGGAACTGCGCGGCGCGGGTGCCAGCGCCCCAGCTCACCCAGTCGTTGATGAATTCCGGCGTGCCCTTCTGGCGCGGGCGCGTGGCGGCGGCAATGCGGACGGCGAGGCGCACGAGGTCTTCGGCCACGGGCACTTGGCGGACGAGGGCGTGGAAGCGGAGGACATCGTCGCCGGTGAAAAGCGGCTCGATTTTTTCGCCGCCCGCGGAGGTCGTGCGCTGGACGACGGCGACCTCGTCGGCCTCGGGCAGGTAGTCGATGACGACGTTGAACATGAACCGGTCGAGCTGTGCTTCGGGGAGCGGGTACGTCCCCTCCATCTCGATGGGGTTTTGCGTGGCGAGGACGAAGAACGGTTCATCGAGCGGATACCGCGTGCCGGCCGCCGTCACCTGATGCTCCTGCATCGCTTCAAGCAGCGCGGCCTGAGTCTTCGGCGGCGTCCGGTTGATTTCGTCCGCCAGCAGCACGTTGGCGAAGATCGGTCCCTTCACGAAGACCATCCGCCGCTTCCCGGCCTCATCCTGCTCCAAAATCTCCGTCCCGGTGATGTCGGCCGGCATCAGGTCGGGCGTGAACTGAATGCGTTGAAAATTGAGGTGAAATATCTGAGCAATCGACTTCACCAGCAACGTCTTCGCCAAGCCCGGTGCCCCCGTGATCAGGCAATGCCCCCCCGCAAACAGCGAGATCAACAGTTGGTCCACGGCTTCACTTTGGCCAACGATCGTCTTGGACAGCTCGGCCCGAATCCGCTGCCGCCCGGTGCGGACCATTTCCAGAGTTCGCAGTTCAGCTTCGTCATCAGCATTCAAAGGGTTCACAGTCACGGAAGACTCCGGTTGAGTTTGAGGTGAAGTACCGTAGGGTGCGTGGACACGTTCGGCAGCAAAACATGTTGCGATTGAGTCAAGTTTTAGGACGGTCTTTAAGGTAGCCATCATCGCTCCGCGTGATGAGCCTTGTGAGCCGCGGCCGCAACGTGAACAGGCTCATCACACAGAGCGATGATCACTACTTTGGTCTGAGGTGAAGCCTTCGCTGGAATCTTCGGAACGCACCGAATGGTGGATAGTGTGTTCCGAAGACTCCACACACCCTACCGGACTTTTAACGGTCGTGAACTTCGGCCGCAACGTCTCGTTTCAGCCGCAGGTCATGTTGGCCCCGCGATCGGAAGAGGAGGTACTTTCGATTCTCAAGCTTTACTCGGGGCGATGTATCCGCACAATTTAAGGCGGCACTACGAAAAATGAACTGACTTGCTTGACACCTAGAATTAGAGCAACTAAAAGCATCTCGCCGCATCTCGCCGCATCTCGCCGCATCTCGCCGCATCTCGCCGCATCTCGCCGCATCTCGCCGCATCTCGCCGCATCTCGCCGCATCTCGCCTTGCCGACATTTATGAGTCGCAATTGAATTGCTCTAAACTTAGCGTAAGAGCATAGTCGCCATTGTCCATTATTTATAGGTCCAGATTTGAAGAGTTAGTCAATGTCAAACAATGGCGGTATACACAAGCGGCATTCGGAATCCGAGCTAACTCGCCCCCCAACCAGCGATACACGCAACGGTCTCTCATTGATTGAGCTGATGGTAGCAATTGGTGTGATTGGACTCTTGATGGCGTTGCTTTTGCCCGCAATTCAAAGCTCACGCGAGGCGGCTCGCGTGATTCAGTGTAAAAACAATCTCAAACAGATTTCACTGGCTTGTGCGAATTATACAGAAACCCACGGTTGCTACCCTGCTGGAAATTTGTCGGCATTCGTCTCTGTTCTTCCGGAACTAGGCGAGGCCACATTGTTTAGTAAATTCACGGATGCCGCTAACAGTTTCGATTTTCGACCCGATTTTGCGGTCTTGCGTCCAGTCGTACTCGCCTGCCCGAGTGATGGTTGGGGCACCAGTGACAAAACGACAACAAACTATAACTGGAACCGCGGCTGGGATCTAGCAGCACTACAGCCTGTGATGCCAAATCTTCCAACCGGCGTAGTGGTCCCGGCTGGAATCCAAATCATCCGATCTTCGGACATCACCGATGGGTTGTCACAGACGACTTTGCTTGCAGAAGCGTTGCCGATCTTTAAAGGAATGAGCGGGCGCAAGGTCTGGCGCGACTCAAGTGAGAGCCTCGTTCGCCCGCTTGCTGTTTTGGAGGGATGGTGCCGCGAATCTATCACTGAAGAGCCGTATCCGTGGCGATCCTCGCCTTGGATTTCGGGAATTTATGGGCACACGACTTATTCGCATATTGTCGTCCCCAATGGGAAGACATGCACTTTTGCGCCGACATCGCAAAGCGTTCATTCGGCTTCCGGAGTAAACATTGCAATGTGCGACGGCTCCATCCGTTTTATATCGAATTCAATTGACCAAAACGTATGGCAAGCCATTGGAACACGTTCCCGCAGCGACCGAGCCACTGATTAAGAGCTTGGCAGTCCGACTACCGCAAAAGGCGCTTGGCTCGCGATTGTAGCACGTGTCCGTTGCGCCATTTAAATAGCCCCAGCGTGCGCCACGACCTAGCAGCGCACGCTGGTTACAACCTACGCTGGGTGTGTTCACGAGGAGATTCGATAAAGTGTCAATTTCATGCGGAAGCAATTTACAAGACATCGTCTATACGTTGCAGTTGTGGGGATTTTCTCCGGATGCAGCGTGAGCGGAACAAACTCACAACGGTGGATTATCACGGCCCCGGTGAACAACAAAATAATTTCCATGAATGGCGCGGCTTCTGTCACGTTCTACGTCAGCGGAACAACACTCGCACCAGACAAAGCAACAAATGGTTGTGGGCTATTTAGCCTCACCACACAGATGCCAGTAGGCACCACAACAACAGTCGTTGCTAAGAGTGGGAATTTCACGTCAACCGCTCCCCTGATGGCGACTATCCTGGGTCAACACATTGTTGCAGTTGGGACGCCATTGCCTGCAACAACCTCCAACCCATACAACGCTGCGCAATACAGTACAATTACTGTAGAGATCAAGGCAAGGTGAGTGGAGTTATGGTCGAATTCCTTGACTTTCGTTCCCAAGCTCCGGCTTGGCGAGCTGCTTTAGGCCGAGCGGTCAGACGCGAACTCTCCACTCGCGAAGCTAGGGCTTGGGAACGAGAGAACGTTGGTGCGCGCCGAGCCTTGTCTGTTCGGCCTCTCCTCGGTAGTAGCGCTGTGGTACGCCGCGCTCCGTGACCGTGACCGTGACCGCAAAAATATCGAACCGACTTGGGTCGGCAAGACCACCGTCACGTTCTCCGACGCGATCACCCTGGTCCGCCATGATTTGTGGCACCGCTGGATTTTTGCAACCCACTGCATTTCAACCGCTTGTGCAAAAACTCACCCCGCTCAAAAACGCCAACTCCTCCGCACGCTCACCCTGGCAACCGGATGGCAAAAGTCGAGGTTAGGGGCGTCACTCTGCGGAAAAGACCGAGCAACAACTCGCTCTTCGAGTCATGCCGCGTCACCCTCGTCCGAGTGCCGCGATCAGGTCCGTCAACTCTGCCGCTTGCTCGGTCGGATCGGTCACGGTGTGAGCGATCTCGCCTTTGACGAGTTCTCGAAAGCGGCGGCGCAAGCGGTGGATGGCGACTTTGACCGCGTTCTCATTCATGCCGAGTGCCGCTGCGATGGAGGACTGCGATGACTCGATGTTTCCTGTCAGCCACGGCTTGAGCGTCTCGAATTGAGCGGCTTTGTCGGACAGAGACATCTCGGTTTGAAGCTGATGCAGGGCGCGGTCGATCAGCGTCAAAGCCCACTGCTTTTCAAAGGCCGCTTCCGGTGAGACCGCGTTGCGATCGGGAACGTCGATCCCCGGCGAGGTGTCCGTCCCCGGATCGAGGCTCACCTGACCTGCTCCACCACCCCGCTTGATCGCCTGTTCGCGGTCGCGCATGTCCGACAGAAAATGCTTCACCGCGCCGAGCAGATACGACCGAAAGCGGCCTCGCTGCGGATCGGCCTGTTGGAACGCGCGGCCGGTCAGCACGCGGGCAAAGAAGTCGTGAGTCAGGTCATCCGCCGATTCGCCCCGCCGCACGCTGTGCCTCAGAAACGCCTGCACCGGCGCGTAGTACGCCGTACAAAGCTCGTTCAGTGCCGCGCGAGCCGCCGCCGACTCGCCCCGCGCCAGCAGGACGCGCGTCCAATGAGTCGTCGCGAAATGCCGTGCGCTGTCACTCATCAAAATCAATCCGCTTTCGTTCCCTGGCAGGCAACTCATCCGGAATATTCTCGGGCTCGGTCGCATCCGCCGGGGCGTCTTTTCGCGAATCGGGATCATCAGGCTCACCCGGTTCGAGCATGAGTTCGGCGGGGAATCCCATCACGGGGAACGGTGGGTCCATGACGCTCTTGCCGATGAGCGAATCAATCCTCCAGATGCGTTTGCCATTCGATTCGACTCGCCGCACGACGATGGGATTGAGCTTACCGTCGGTCGTACCCCACGTTCCCGTCGCGCGGTCGTCTTCGATATGTAGGTCGGTGACCGCGGAGAAGTCGATGATCAGCTTCTTCTCGTCGAGTTGCCGGACGAACGTAAGTGTGGTCGTCGCGACGCGGGCGGGGTCCATATAGCTGAGTCGCATGACATCGATCCGTAACTGGCGTCGGTCGGCGGCGGAGAGCTTCGAGTAGCTTTCGTATCGTTGTTCGAGCAGCTTGCCTTGCTCAGTCGTTGGCTGTCGCGACAACTTTTTCAGTTCGTCAGTCAGTTGGGTCAGCGTCGCGATCGCCGGAATGGCCTTCAGCACCTCGACTCCATCCCGGTCTTGCATCATCGCCAGAGCAAGCGAACAACCGGTCGTGATCTCAAATACCCATTCGTCACGTCCCTCGTCGGTGAAGCACGTCAGCAACTCCTCCCAGTTCTGCTGCTTCACCGCGCGGTGAGCCTTGTCGAGCAGTGACTTCACATCAGCTTCGAGTCTGGTGGTCACGGCGACACCGATGGACTCGCGCAGAATGCGGATGGAATCGGTTAGGGTCAGTTCATGCCGCATGAAGCGGCCTGCCTCGCGGGTGAACACCGTGCGCGAGTCGTCGGTCAGCACGACGAGGCATTCGTCGGGGACGTTGAGCTTCGAGAGCGACTTCGGTACGAGCTTGAATCGCAGGTGAGCCGCCCGTGTCGCCTGTTGCCAATCGGACTCGGTGGCCGCTGTTTCTCTGGCGGCATCGGTGGTGAGTTGCAATGTCGCCCACGCGACTTGCGCGCGGACCGTTGAGTCCGCTGCGGAGAGTCGCTTGGTCGTCTCGACATCCGCGCGGAAGTCGTAGGCACCGGGGGGCAGGATGTAGCCCTGAATGAGCGGTTGGGAGGTTCCCAAAGTCCAGTCGCAGGAGATGTAGTCGCAGGGGTAGTCAGCGACTGTTGCCCGGCTTGATAGCGAGTACATATCCCGCTTGCAGGTGTACGAAAGATGCGTGTCCGGCTTGGTCATCCGAACCAAGGCCGAGAAGTGCGGTTCGACGAAGACTTCGGTCTCGCCCCCTTTCAATCCAATCGGCTGCTGGAACACGGAGACCTCACTGGACGACTCGGCCACCAGAATCAGTCCGAGCCGTTTGGCTTCCTCAGCGGCGGCGGAGACTGGGATTGGTCTGGGCAGTTGGACGGGCCGGGCGTCGCCGTGTGAATTACGGGCAGCATCGCGTGATGCGTATGCCGGCAGCGCGATGCCCCCGCCGTGGTCTGAGTCGCTCAGACGCGGTGGAGGACCGACTGATGTGCCCCACATCGGGATGAACCAGTAGTACAGCAGGACGATTGAGACCACGCCAACAATGGTCATCGTCGCGTCCAGAAGCGGCTGTGTCAGCACGGGCCGCCGGCGCGAGTCGGCTTTGGCTACCGTCTTGAGTTGGCGTTGCCATGCCGGGGAACGGTGCGTAGCCCAGCACCACGTCGCGTGAAGAACCGTAGCGTCGAGGGCCAGACAGACGAGAGTTCCGACGTATCTCGCGAACCATGCAAACTGGTCTGAGTTGTCCGCGACCCAGCCGACTGCAAAAACAGCGACCAGGAGGTTGGCGGAACACAGCGCGAGGAAGTAGGCGGCGATCATTGCAGGGATGATGCCGTTGCGACTGCGGTCGCGATGCTGGCCGATCAAATGTCGCCAACCGAGCCAGATTGGCAACAGCGTCCCGCCAATCGTCCAGACCACCATCATCAGAGTGGCAAACGCGATCCATGCGCCGGAAAGGTGCGGTGGCGGACCACTCGAACGGAGGAAGGTGATGAACGGCAGAATCGCGAGGGGCGTTCCAGCCATGAGTGCCGCCAGTGCCAGCCAACCACCGTTGCCCGACGTGTTGCCGCGCGGTTCGGATTCGGGGAAGAAGCGGTTTGACCGCTCGTCGGTTCGCACGACGGGGTGGCCGGGGTTGGAGCCGCCTTGGGCGAAACCCCGGAGCTTTGCGAGATGCTCCTTCGTCTGTGAGGCGACCGTCTCGACCTCCGTCTTCATTTCGCCCGCCGACTGTTGTCGCAGTTCTTTCTCTTTGGCGAGGGCCTTCAAGACGATGTCGTCGATGCGGTGGTCGATGCTTTGATTGGCAAGGGCTTTTGCGGACGGCGCGGCGAAGCGGCCCATCGGCAGTTCACCCGTGAGCATCTCGTAGAAGACCACGCCCAACGAAAAGATGTCGGCGCGATGATCGACCGAGTTCGGGCTGATGAGCTGCTCGGGAGCCATGTAGAGCGGCGTGCCCAACACCGAGCCGGTCGCGGTCAATCGCGTGACGGCCAGCTCCGATTCGCTGGCCCCGCCGGGCGCGAAGAGGCTCGACGATGCATCCATCTCCGGGCCGAGCACCTTCGCAATCCCAAAGTCGGCGATCTTCACCCGGCCGTCAGTGTCCAACAAAATATTCTCGGGCTTGATGTCGCGGTGGAGGACGCCCTTTGAATGCGCGTACTGCAACGCCTCGCAGACTTGCGGCACGATGGCCAGCGCCTGATCGGGCGTGAACCGCCCGGCTCGCATGGCTTCGCGCAGATTCACGCCATCGACGTATTCAAGCATGAGGTAGTAGAACGGGGAGGCGGGAGGTGCCGCTTCAGGAATGGGACTGAGGGGAGGAATGGGATTGATGAAGCGAAGACTCTCTGAGGTTGCGGTCGGTTCCGCTGGTCCCATTGTTCGCATTAGTCCCATACGTCCCACGGAGTCGCTCAGGCCACCCACCGCCGCTTCACCGAAGTCGTACACGCTGACGATCAGCGGGTGTTGCAGCTTCGCAAGGACGCGGGCTTCCCGCTCAAACCGCTCGTGAAACGAAGGCTCACTCGCCAGATGGCCCGGCAGAATCTTGAGGGCCACGAACCGATCGAGCTTCGGTTGTCGCGCCTTGTAGACAAAGCCCATGCCGCCGCGACCGATCAGTTCCATGATCTCCAACTGCGGGAATGCCGCCGCCAGTTCCTCGACCGTTGGCGGGGCGGGACGATTCTCGTTCGCAGCGCTACCACTGCGTCCGCGTGGCGACGCACCCGAACGTGAGCCGCCAGCCGCTGCGGAGCCTTCGGAATTCGCAGTCAGTTCGGCCGCCGAGGCAACTCCCAGCAACAGGCACTTCGGACAGAGACCCTGCGGCGCTTCGTCCGGAATCTCGGCAGAGCAGGCAGGACAACGGCGAGGTTCGGAGGAGGTGTTCATGCAATGTCCTGAGGAATCTCGGTGCGATGGTTACAAAGATTCCGCAGACAAGTCTGAGCAAAGCCAAGTCTGACGCTCTCGACAGAACTCACGCTGCGAAACTGGTTGTGGGTTGTGGCGTGACGTTTTTGAGCGGGAGGCGGGTTGGAAACGTGTTCGAGGTCGTGGGGGCGCGCCAAAGTGACTTGTGCAGCGGTGGGATAGTGGCCTGAACATGCCCAGACAGCGGGGAACACCCGGTTTCCATGAGCTTGGCGAGTTGCTCGCGGACCTTGGTACGCAGTGCCTCTGAGTCCGCAGTTCGCAGCAGGTTCCAACCGGTCACTTTGAGCAGCAGTTGGCGCAACACAGACTCGCGCCCGCGCACGCGGAGCTTGCCCAGGCCGAGACGGTTCTTGAGGCCGCTGTTAGCAGCCCGTTGAAAAAGGGAGGGCGAGGCTCCCGCCGAGCCGTTCTTGGTAGGCATATCGCTTGTTTCGCGCGGCTCGGCGGGAGCCTCGCCCTCCCGAGACGTCTTTTTCAACGGGCTGTTCGTGGACTCGATCCCCGAGCGGATCGTGTCGCGTTCGCGAAAGACTTCCGTGTCCTGCTCGCGACGACGAGCGGCGCGGCGACGGGCCTGATCGGTGAACTTCAGTTCATAGCGGCCGTCGGCTTGGCGATGAATCGGGCAGAACTTCCGCAGCGGACAGGACGCACACTGCTTGGCCGACATCACGACGATCGTGGTTTGTGTGGACTCATCACGCGTGACTTGCCGCGCTGCGGGACCTGCGGGACAGGCTTCGAACGCGCCCGTCAGTTCGTGATGCGCGAAGTCGTCCAGCGTGAGCGAGTCCGGGTCCAACCATGTTTGTCGAGGATCGCGAATCCGTCGCATGAATCTGATTCCACCCGCAAAAAAACAGCCACGCCACCCCGCCCGCAGTCTAGCGCCCGCCCCACGCTCCCAACAGAGCGAACACACAAACCCCAAACAAATACGGCCATTGTTTCAAAAACTCCCCCCAAGAAGAGTTCTGTCGGAGACATCGACTCAGAACTCCGACTTCACCCCGAACCGGTCTGCGAATCCCAATGGTGCCAAAGCGCGAGGAAAGAAAGGCCAACGGGAATAGTGTCGCAAGCCATGCGGCCCCTCTGGAATGTTCGGCTAGTGCGTCTTCCACACTAAAAAGTCGGGTAGCTGCACTCGCCAGAGTGCGGGATTCCCACGTTCTGGCGAACGTGGCTACCCGAAAACTAAGCATGGACG
>JAYVOX010000127.1:0-9283 GCA_043757695.1 Schlesneria sp. | reverse complement strand
TGGCACTCACTTTACTTCGTAGCCACGCTCGCCAGAGCGTGGGGACAGTGAAATTGCCGCGAGAATCCCACCGTCTGGCGACGGTGGCTACCTAAAGTAAGTGCCATTGGCACTCACTGTTCGGCGGTCTGCTGGATGAGTTCCGCCACGAGTGGGTCGATCTGCTTCTCGTAGGAAATTCCTTCTTGACCGCCTCCGACCGGAGTTCGGTTGTCGAAGCGTTTCGCGAGCTTGCTATCGCGATCGAACACGTAGACGGCGGGGATCGAATCGAGGTCCATCTGCTGAAACAAGTCGTCGGCGGGGACGGTCGAAATCAGGTTGACGATGGTCTCGGCCTGCAACTCCGTCAGCGCTTTGAGGACTCGCTCGCGGTAGTAATCGAGCGGCTTGTTCTTGGCCCCGATGTAGTCGCAGTCGAAGGAGACGCAGACCACATCGTTCGGATGTCGCTGCTGCAACGCGACCAAGTGCGGGAACTCTTGCAGGCACGGCTCACACGATGTGGACCAGACATCGACGACGACGACCTTCCCTTTGTATTCGGTCACGAAGGCTTGAGCCTGCTCCCAGTTCATGGCTCGCAGGTCGATCGACTTGGCGGGACTCGGGGCTGCGTTGGACGAGGTCGATGTCGGGGCAGTGGCCTCCGTCGTCGCGGTGGCGGTGGAGACCGGTTCATTCGGGATCGATGCCGGTGCGGCGGGGCGCACGGGACGCGGCGGCGGCTTACAGCCGATGAACACCGTGAGCATGACCGCGACGGGCAACGCGAGACTTCGAGGGAGGCGATGTTCAAACATGTTCTGTTCCATCGGCGGGTTCATGGTGGACTCGTGACGCGCGTCGTTTGGATGAGTGCGAGATATTCTTCGCACGGCGCCAATTGAGAACTTTGAAAGTAGCCACGTTTTGCCAGAACGTGGTTGTTTGAGCGTCACGCCCGCACTCTGGCGAGGTGCAGCTACACGTCGTTTTGATGAGGGCGAAATAAAATACGGCCGAAGCCGACCGTCAGGGACGGGGATTGTTCCGGCCACGTGGTCCGCTCGCAAGGCTTGGCTCGGAAGTGACGTTGAGCGAGCAGGCGTTGGTTGCGACACTGCGAACACTGCGGCAGACTGTCGGCCCGAGTGTCACTCACTCCGTCTCACGCCTTTTCAATTGAGGACTTCCCCATGGCGAATTGCCCAGCTGCTGTCATTCGATGTGTGGTGTTGTTTCTGCTGGCAGTCATGTGCTGGGGGACGAACTCTCACGGTGCGATGGCCGCCGAATCGCCGCAGTCTCTGCGTGCGGGTGCCTTCGCGCAGGACATCACTCCGCCCGAGTTCCCGATCTCGGTGAACGGCAACATGGCGGACAGCTTGGCTCAAGCGGCTCACGACCCGTTGCACGCACGATGCCTCGTACTCTCCAACGCGGAGACCACGCTGGCGATCGTCGTCTGCGACAGTTGCATGTTGCCGCGCGAGCTGTTGGACGAAGCGAAGCGACTCGCCAGTGAGCAGACCGGGATTCCGACCTCACACATTTTGATCTCAGCCACGCACGCCCATTCGTGCCCCACATCGACCGGTGTGTTTCAGAGCGATCCCGACGCGAAGTACGTGAAGTTTCTGCCCGTTCAAATTGCGCAGGGGATTGCACGGGCGCATCGACAACTCGAACCGGCGCGCATCGGTTGGGGTGCGATCGACGAGCCGTCTCAGATTTTCAATCGACGCTGGCTGCTCAAGTCGGGTGAAGTGAGCGAAGACCCGTTCGGTGGGCGCACGGATCGAGCCAAGATGAACCCCGGGTACAGCAATCCTCAAGTGGACCAGCAAGCCGGATCGATTGATCCACAGGTCTCACTGCTCTCGGTTCAGGCTCGCGACGGTCGGCCGATCGCGCTGTTGGCGAACTACTCGCTGCACTACGTGGGAGGCGTGAGCGGTGGCCAGTTATCGGCCGATTACTTCGGTGAGTTCTGCGTGCGGATCGGCCGACACATCGCCGGGTCCGCCACGAAGACGGGCCAGGAGCAGAGTCCGCCACCGTTCGTTGCCATCCTGTCCAATGGGACGAGTGCCGACGTGAACAACGTCGATTTCAGCCTGAAGACAGGGCCGAAGCGTGAGCCATTCGAGCAGATGGGGATCGTCGCCGAAGTCGTCGCTCAAGCTGCGGCCAAAGCATACAAGCAAATTCAGTATCACGACGTATTGCCGTTGAAGGTGCGTGAGACCGAAGTGGAAATCGGCGTGCGCCGCCCCTCGACTGATGAAGTCGTGGCGGCCGAGCAGCGACTCGCGGAAGTGACCGAACGACCGCTGCGAGGTCTGCCTTTAGTTTACTCGCGTGAGACCGTGCTGCTGGCGAAGTACCCCGCGACCGTGAAAGTCAAACTGCAAGCCTTTCGCATCGGGCAACTCGGCATCGTGTCGAGTCCCTGTGAGACGTTCACCGAAACCGGACTGGCCTTGAAGAAGAACAGCCCGCTCGCCGCGACCTTCACGATTGAACTGGCCAACGGCTACAACGGCTATCTGCCTACGCCCGAGCAGCATCAATTCGGCGGCTATGAAACATGGCGGGCACGGTCGAGTTACTTGGCCTCCGACGCGGAGCCGAAGATTCGTTCGACGCTGCTCACACTTTTGAAGGCGGTCGCGGAGTGAATCGTGACGCCGGTTTGTCGCCTTCAGACAGGTCACAAACGCTCCCGACGACGTGTCTCACCACGGAAAGCAATGCGAGATGGAGACAGGGATGAAGAACGTACTGGCGCTGATCTTGGCAGGTGGCAAGGGGACTCGGCTGGAACCGCTCACACGCGACCGGGCCAAGCCCGCCGTGCCGTTTGGTGGCGCGTATCGCATCATCGACTTCGCGCTCTCAAACTGCATCAACAGCGGCCTCAGGAAGGTGCTGGTCATGACGCAGTACAAGGCCGTCAGTCTCGACCGCCATCTCAATCTCGGCTGGCGATTCCTGTGCCGCGAACTCGATGAGTTCATCGACATCCTGCCGCCTCAACAGCGACTGCACGAAGACTGGTACAAGGGAACGGCCGATGCGGTCTATCAGAACATCTACTCGATCGAGCAATGCCGTTCGGACCACCTGCTGATCCTGGCGGGCGACCACATCTACAAGATGGACTACTCCGAGCTGGTCCGCGATCACATCGAATCGGGAGCGGTCCTCACGGTTGGTTGCATCCCGTGCTCGCTCGAAGAAGGGACCGAATTCGGCGTGATGCAGGTGGACGCGAACCGCCGCATCGTCGAGTTCCAAGAGAAGCCCGCTCAGCCCAAGCCGATGCCCGACGATCCGGCGAAGTGTCTCGCTTCGATGGGCATCTACGTTTTCAACACGCACTTTCTGTTCGACCGCTTGATCACGGATGCGTCTGATCCGAAGAGTTCGCACGACTTCGGCAAGAACATCATTCCGTCACTGATCGACTCCCATCTCGTGCGGGCGTTCCCGTTTCGAGACAAGAACACTGGCCACAGTCACTACTGGCGCGATGTCGGCACGCTCGACGCGATCTATGAGGCGAACATGGACCTCATCGCAGTCGATCCGGAATTGAATCTCTACGACAGCGAATGGCCGCTGCGCAGCCATCAACCGAATTGCCCGCCGCCCAAATTTGTGTTCGCACAAACGAACGGACCAAACCCGCGCGTAGGGCATGCGCTCGACAGCCTGATCTGTGGCGGCAGCATTGTGTCGGGCAGCACCGTTCAGCGTTCGATCGTCGGCTACAACGTCCGCGTCAACAGTTGGGCCAGCGTCGAAGACTCGATCCTATTCGATGGTGTCGTCATCGGCCGGAATGCCCGCGTCCGCAGAGCCATCATCGACAAGCGAGTCCGCATCCCCGAAGGCGCGAGTATCGGCTTCGACCCCGACGAAGATCGCGCTCGCGGCTACACCGTCACCGAGTCCGGGATTGTCGTGATCGGCAAGAGCGACGGTTGAGGTTCAAACGCTGGGCTGATACTTCGCACGGCCCGAATTGAGACATTTGAATGTAGCCACGTTTCGCCAGAACGTGGGCTGTTTGATCGTCGCACCCGCACTCTGGCGAGGTGCGGCTACGTCTCACTTCAGCCCGCGCGAGGTCTTGTCAAAACGAATTCAGCCCGCACGAAGTCGCGCGGGCTGAACCCTTTTGTTTCTGGCTGCTCGCCAACATCACGTCAGCAGCGCGATCACTTCATAAAGAAGTCGGTCGGACCGCGGAACGTGTAGTACGGGTACTGCACCATCGCGCTGGGAGCGGGACTCGTCGGATAGACCATGTTCTGTGGCCAGTCGTGGCGATAGGTCTGATAGTGAGTCGGGAAGCCGTTGGGGCCGTGGCCGAGTACGCCGCGCATGTCATGGCGACCGTGTCCACATTGGGGGCAACCGTCAGCGGGACAATTTTGTCCGTGCTGACAGTAGTCACAGCCATTCTGATCCGTCACATAGGTTCGATCGTGTTCGGTGTAGTACCCGTTTTGTCCGGCATAGTACCCGCCGTCGTAACCGAAGTTTTGGTCTCGGAAGCCAGTGTGAGCTTTGAAATCGTGCTTCGTATGTTCGGCAATCGGACCGTGAGCAAACTGCCCATAACCGGGGGCCGCTCCAATGATCGGCCCTTGCTGCGGCTGACCATCCCAACCCACGTTGCCTGCTGCCGCAGCCGGCGACTGGCCACGAATCGTAGGCCGGGATTGTGAGCATCCGATTGAGGCCGCTACGGCAACCACCACCATCAATCCCCAACACGATCTAATCTGCATGTGACGTTCCCCGGAAGGCGGCTCGCTCGACGGTCGCTCTGACCGATCCTGTTCGTTCTCCTCTATCGGCGTTTTGACCGTCAGAACACGAACATTCCCTAGAGGAGTCAGAATCATTGCGAGACGACTCGCTACCGGTTCTTGCAGAAATTGCCCAACCGGATTAAGTTACCGCCCGCTTGAAGGTCAGGGACGACACTAATTCTGCTGAGTCAAGTCGCTGTCCGGTTGTGAGTTGCGACTACGGCCGGTCAACAACGACTCGGCGATTCGGAACGTGGTCGCCAGCGTTTTGATGCGTCTTGACGACCGAAATGATTTCGGCCGGTCGTATCGAGTTCGAGAGCCCACTGAAAAGTGCCTCATCTGCGCAAGGGAGTGTGAGCCGTGTTCGTTGCCGCCTCGTCACGATGTTTTGAAGACAAGAGTTTGCCAGAAGCGTGTCAGCTCCTGACGGATGTGGGGTTCGACAAGATCGAGCTCTGGCTGGACGAAAACTCCGATCATCTGAAGCCGTCCGTTGTGGCGGCAGCACCAGATCGGTTTTATGTCCAGTACCGCGAGATGACGCGGATGACTCCCGTTGGCCTGTGCCTCGAAAACGACCCGACCATGGAAGTGTTCGAGGCACTGTGTCGCCTCGCCAAGATGCTGAAGGTGACACAGATCACGCTGCCGGCCGCGCCGATCGGAACGCCGTTTAATGAGGAGATTGATCGTCTCCGCAGTCGGCTCGCCGCCGCCAACTCATCCGGCATCCGACTGTCTCTCAAGACGAAGACGGGCTTCTTAACGGAAGACCCACAGACGGCCGTCGAACTCTGCCAGTCCGTCCCCGGCCTAGGCGTGACCTACGACCCGAGCTATTTCATCTGCAGCCGGTTCGCCAACCAGTCGCACGATCAAATCTTTCAGTACGTCTATCACACGCATCTGCGAGACACGCTGCCGTCGGAGCTCCAGGTCGCCGTGGGCCTCGGTGAGATCGACTACAGCCGGATCATCGGCCAGTTGCGTCGCT
The DNA here is from genome assembly GCA_043757695.1 of Schlesneria sp. GTDB lineage: Bacteria > Planctomycetota > Planctomycetia > Planctomycetales > Planctomycetaceae > Schlesneria. Next base: position 3,478 of record JAYVOX010000127.1, on the reverse strand, counting down.
ACAACTATGCCCGAGCACTCTCGGTCGAAATTCTGCCAGCATTGCTCAATGGCAATGATCGAGCACTCGAACTTCGCAAAATCCGCATGCTCCTCGAAACGCTGCTGTGAGACTGCGTTGCAGGATGGGCAAGAGTGCCCATCCTATATGCCTATTTTCTCCAGCCTCTCGCCTCTACCTCGGATCAGTGCCGCGTGCGGCTGCCACTGCGGGAATTCGCTTGCTCCGAAGCGAGCGGACGGCGCGAGATTTCTTGCCAGTGTCGGATGTCGATCTCGTAGGGGCCGTTCGGGCGATCGAACCCACCGAACTCCGAGATGTACTTCTCCAGTCGGCCGACTTTCTGAGTCGTGGTCAGCTCACCGGGATGTTCGGTTCCCGGTGCTCGCCCCCAAACGATCTGCGATCCGCCGCTGGCTTGAAGTTTGAGCGTGATCTTCGACGGATCGCTTTTCATGTCCGTTCGATTTGGCGTGACGATCGACTCCATGCGCAGCTTGCTCCACGTCGGAGCCAACAACTGTGCAAGTCGCGCCGCCGCTTGCAGTGACGGGTCTTTCCACGCGACTCCCGGATGCAACGACGCTGGGGGGACCGGCCCTTGAATCATCGGAAACCGCTTCAAGTCTGCGGTGGTGAAGTCTCCGGGAGGCAACACAACACCCGCCGCATCAATTGGGAAACGTCCCCCTTTGACCTGCACCATGCCGACCGGTTGCCGGTATTCCAACTCAACGGTGACCTTCGCGGGGTACGACTTGCGCACGGAGACCACGCGCGCAATCCACGGATGTCGCGCGAAGGCGTCCGCCAACTTTGTAGCCAATTTTTCATCGAGCATCGACAGCTCACGTGGCAGCTTGCCGAGTTCCCGAACTTGCTCGAGCAAGTTCTCGGGGACGGGACGTTCGGGCGCAGGGACGAGCTGAATCTGTTTTGTCGCCAGTCGGTACTCAGGTCTCGACGCGAGATTGGGCAGGCGCTGGACGAGATACGGAGCGAGCGCGATCACACCCACGATCAAGGCCAGCTTCGCCAATCTCAGCGGACGAAACACGGCTTCCACCCACGATGGCGTGTTACTGCCGGATGCCGCTGCGTCGGGAGCGGGCTTGGCAGAAGGCGGTGTGGTTGGCATGAGGTGCACGATTCCGAGAAGGACAGTCCGTCGATGCTCGAACGCCCCGAAACAACGCGGGCGCAGAGGATCGCTCGTCCATCATCGGAACGGCGAGGTTCGGCAATGAATGCCGATGGGCGATTGTGTCAGTGCCGATGGACGCTCTGTCGAACGAGCGGTCTCGGCAAGATGTGAGGCCGTAGCATTCGTTCTCGCAGGCACGAACGAATCGCGCGCTCGCAGAGTTCGCCGAACGCGATCCCCGCCTGAGCCGCCGCTTTCGGGACCAGGCTGTGGCTGGTGAACCCCGGCACGGTGTTGACCTCCAGCACCCACGGTTGATGGGCGTGGTCGAGCCGCAAATCGACACGCATCAGGCCGGTTGTTCCTAGCGCGCGACAAGCGCCCCGCGCCGCCTCTTCAATCGCGGCCGAGACTCCCACGGGCAACTTCAAATCGAAGAGGTAGCGCGTGTCCTCGTCCTCGTACTTGGCGTGCCAGTCGAAGAACTCACGCTTGGTTTCGATCTGAATCAACGGCAGCACCAACTCGTCCAGCAGGCCGACAGTCCATTCGGTCCCCACGATCGCTCGTTCCACAACGGCGAAGCTGTCGAACTCGAAGCAGAGCTTCAACGCTGCTGCGACCTCCGACGCCGAGTGAACGATGCTAATGCCGAGGCTCGAACCTTGGCTATCGGGCTTCACTACGAGCGGGTAGCCGATCGCTTCAATCACGCGCCGGATGCGATCAGCGTCGTCGGTGTAATGCAACAGTGCGTAGGCTGGCGTGGGAACACCAGCGTGGAGAAAGCACTCCTTCGCGGCAGACTTATTAAACGCCAGTCGCGACGCGGTCGCATTGCTTCCAGTGAACGGAACTCCGGCTTCCCCGAGCAACATTTGAATCTGCCCGTCTTCACCGTAGTGCCCGTGCAGCGCGAGGAACGCGACATCAAACTGCCGCCAATCTACTCCCGCGAGATCGACGACGGACGGGTCGAGGTGCAGTGCCGAATGCCCTCGCGCCGTGAGTGCCGCCTGAACCGTCGCACCACTTTGCAGACTGATCGTCCGTTCGTCGGAGTCACCTCCGGCCAACACGGCCACTCGCCAACTCGTCTGTTCCAGCATCGTCGTCGCATCCTTGCAGAAACCCGAAGCGTGAGCGAGGAAGGCTCCCCGCCAGACAAGAAACACGTCATTCGCCGATGACTTTGGGCCGCTCGTGCCGCATCTTTTCCAGCAGTCGTTCAATGGCGGCGTGCCCCGCCGCCGTCTGTCGCACCACCAGCGACGATGTCGAGTTGAACGGACGGATCGTCGCCGAGCCACCTTTGCGATCCCAAGTCTCCCGCTGAACAGTCGTCTTGATTCGTTGAATCACCGGCGCGAAGTCGGGGTTACCATCACCCAGCCCAACGACAGGTCCGACCAGATCGGCTACTTCGTAGGTCTTCACGGAATACTCATCGGGATCGGGAAGCAGTTTCTCTGCGACAGCGATCAGCACCACTTCGTGCTTCACCGCATAGCCGAGTTTGAGTGGCTGCACGATGCGATCGAGAACCTCTGACACCGGTTCGTCATCGACCTGGAAGTCGATCAGCGCGTCGAGCAACCCTTTGACCGACTTCGCACTTTCGGGATCAATCGCAATGTTGACGCCCGCCTGTTGAGCCACTTCGCGCAGCACGTCCTTGCGAGACTGCTGCACGACTTGCAGTGTGATCTTCTGGTCAAGTCGCTTCTCGACCGACTCGGATTCGGTGTCATCGAGCTTCGTCGCCGGAGCCAATTCGCGCGGACTGCCGTTGCCATTCTTTCCATCCAGCAAATTGACGGTGAAGTCGAACCGACGACCATCCGGATGATCGACCGACAACCCCGCGTTGCCGCCGGTCGTCTTCAGTTGCGGAGTCCCGAGAACGGTCTCTCGTCCCTGTTCGTCCACTTCGATCAGCTTGATCTGGACGAGGTAGTGCTTGTGCTTGGCGGTGCCCTTGAGCGGCGGACCATCCAATGCAGGAGGCTCTGCGCCAGCCAACGCAACCAACAGCGCACAGCCGCAACATATCGCAGTCATCGACATCTCATCTCCTCCTTGAGTTGAGACGAAACCACCAGCAGCGGTCCCGTGTAACCGGTCAGGGGTCAGGCACTTTGGAATTTCGGAATTGGCCAAGCTTGGCTCTGATCACGACGAGGACGTTGACCGGCCAATTCCGAAATTCCTGACCCCGATCTTCCCTTAACTGCCTGTTGAAAAACGTAGCTTGGACGCCTCGTCCGAGCGAAAACCAATTGGAAACGGACGGACGAGGCGTCCATCCTACGGTTCTTCAACAGGCTGCTAACT
>JAYVOX010000126.1:0-2520 GCA_043757695.1 Schlesneria sp. | reverse complement strand
GGGGCAGATTTGTAATCTGCCCGAATCCCATCGCGACACGGGCAGATTACAAATCTGCCCCACGGTGAGTTGGGACTTTTGTTGGAAGCGTCCACGTTAGGCAGGTCATTTCTTGGTGGAGGCGGCAGATCGTTCACTCGGCCCGCGAAAAAACTTGGCTAAGACTGCAGGATTGAATCCCGGAAGAGGTGCTGCTTGCGACGAACGCGGTGCGGCGAAGTGCGTCAAACGTGAGTCGTCATTTGTTCCAGAGGCCGGGCCAGCGAACTCGAAATCGCTGGCGAGCAGACTTTCAAATTGTTCGTCGGCGTCGGCGACTGGAGCTGTGATCCCGCGCGTCGGATCGGTGAGAACGAGCAACTCCAAACCGGGCGGCACTGCGGAGTCGCGGCCCTGCCAACGAACGGACTGCGCGAGTGGGCTGCGCGGACGAGCGGTTTGGATTTCGATGAGGCTGGCCGATGCGGAGTGGGTCGCCACGAGCGACGCTGCGGCTCGTGATCGAGTCGAATTTGACGACAGCGCGAACACGCAGTCGCAGGCCATGATCTGGATTTGCGGCGCAGCCGATTGCTCTGCGAAGGCACCGCCGAATCGAAGCAGCGGCCCGGAGTCTCGCAGTGTGATCCGAGTCAGCTCGATCGTGATCGGCCGCGCGGTGGCTTTGCGTCCCAGCGTCAAGCACGCGCCGCTGCCCAGTTTCAAGCAATTCGTGAACGTCACCACTCCGGGCGTGTCCGCCAAGAGCACAGCCGCCCCCGATCCACGAAAGACCGTGTTCTCGATTGCGAACGGAGCATTCGTGAGGTCTGCGCGAGTGAATTCCGCGCTCTCGAACGTGGCCGCGTCGAGTGGCAACCACGCGAGCGCTGCGGCATCGCGCTGCGATGTCGAGTCGGATTCGGTGTCTGTCTCAAACTCACAGCCTTCCACTGTCATGCGATTGGCACGAACGAGTAGCAGTGCCGAGAGCGGTGATTCCGGCGTGCTCGCGGGATGCACTCGGGGATCACGACGAATAGCCACGTTGGCCAACGTGACTTCGGCAGCCGCCAATCGCAGCGGTTCGCGACTGACGTAAATCACCGGGTTGATTCCAGCCGCACCTCGAATCGTCAGCCGACCGTCGTGGGCGATGTCCGCGACCGCGTACGGTCCCGGCTCCGCGAGCAAGACAACGCCATCGGCCGACGGAGGCGGGAGCAAGAGCAGCCCGTCCTCGGTCGCGAGTGCCGCTGCTCCCGTGGATGCAGAGCGTTCGTTTGCCGAGGACTCCGCCGACACAACCGTCTCGCGACGTTGCACGACTTCCGCGACACGCTTCGTCAGCGCGAGCAACTCGTTCCTCAAGCCACTGTTCGCCAAGGTCAACGCGGCTCCGCTCATGAGAAACAGCGAAGCGGCGATCCACGGCCAGCGCCCTTCCGTCATCGAGGCCGCCGGCTGAGCGAGATGCGGGACCGCTCCATCAAACGCGCGACGGAAGCGACGCAACCGAGACCGCGACACCGCGCCGGGATGTCCCCAACGCTGCAACAGTTCGTCGAACGATCGCGGCCGTTGCTCGGGAATCGGTGAGGTCATCGCGTGAATTGCTTGTGCAAGGTCAGCGGGTGTTTCGGGTGCCCACTCACGCACGTCTTCAATCCGGCGAGTCTGATGCGCCGCCAACTTCATCAATGGATCAGCCATCGGGTAGGGCGGGCGACCGGCCAACAGTTGCCACAGCAGGCAACCGAGTCCGTACAGCTCGGAACTCGCGTTCGCGGCGACTCCGGTGCCGATCAGTTCTGGAGCCACACCGTCGTAGCCTTCGAGCGAGAATGTAGCGTGAATGGTCAGTTCGGGGCAGACCGCCGGTCTCAGGCCAGCGTCCACGAGTACCGCCGCTCCGCGATCGGTCAACCGCACATTCGACAATCGAATGTCACCGTGAACCAGACCGCGCGCATCGAGTGACGCGAGGCCGCTCAACAACTGACGCGCCACCTCCACGACGGCACTCGCCGGAAAGCGACCACGGCGCACGAGCAGTTCACTCAGGGGCACTCCGTCAATGAAGCGGCTGACCGTTGCCATGGCCTGCTGGTCCAGGTGTTGCTCGCCATCTCGCACTTGCTCTCCGACACGGAGCAGCGAGTGCGGTACGACGAGGTGCGGGTGTGTCCAGCCGGCAGTTCGTTCGAGCAGTTCGTTCAGTCGGCGTTGAGTCACAGGCAAGTCATCGGCGGCAATCTGAAGCCGCTTCACCACGCAGCGTGTCGAACGGTCGCCGGTTCGAGCGAGAGGTTGTTGCGCGAGACTCGTCGTCCCGCGTGGGCCTCGCCCCAACTCATCGACCAGCACGTATGGACCGACTCGCAACTCACTCGCCGCGCCGCGTTCGAGGACGCGCGCTTGGTAAGGCGTCAGTCGTCGCAATTGCACGAGAGCGTCGATCCAGACCGAATCGAACGCGGGCAGGTCTCCCACCAGCCGACGCACGAAACCCTTCGCCCGTTGAAAATCGTGAGGCCGACA
>JAYVOX010000125.1:0-2523 GCA_043757695.1 Schlesneria sp. | reverse complement strand
CGAAGGCCATACCTTCCGTAGGGTGGGCACTGCCCACCATCAACGACCGATTGTGGTGGGCAGTGCCCACCCTACGGGTATCCGGACAGACACCTAGCAGCAGTGATAATAGGCTTTGTCGGAAATCACCAATAGGCGGGGTCAGGCACTTTGAAAAGCGGATGCGAAGGCTATGAACCTCCTCGTTGTCGAGATCCTTGGCGCAGCGCGAACGGAGTCTTTCCTCGCAGAGGAACCGGATCGCCACCGAATTTTTGAGCGATCGAGCAGTGCGTCAGCCACGACGCCAGAATTCCCCGGCCTGCGGCCACATGGCAATTCCAAATGGATGGATCACGATGTGACTTTTCTCGGAACGGGGCCGCGTCCTGAAAAACGATTTGCCGATTGGATGTTTGTGACCTAGGTTTGCTTTGGTCTGAACTCATACTGAGAGGAATCGCAATGCAAACGATGCTGGAACAACAGGATTCGCGGTCGTTCGTGGATCGCCGGGCGGGGAGCGACGGCGGTCGTGATGCCGGGCCGGAACGTCGTCAATTCACCGCATCGGTCAATGCGACTCGCCCGGAAGTGGCCGAGCTTTCCGAAGCAGTCGATCAATACAAGCTGCGTCATCGCCGACGCTTCGTCACGTTTGAAGAACTCTTCGACGTGATGGCCAAACTGGGCTACCACAAGTAGAGCGGAGCGGTTGAGGCACGTATTCCAAGGACCACAAAAGTCCTCTGGACCGCTTGGGTAGCCTTCGTGACTGTGCCCTCGGTCATTTTGCAGCCAAGACAGTCGGCAAACTGATCGAGGGGAAAAGCCTGAGAAAGCCGAGCGCGACCTCTCAAAGCGAGCGTGCGGAAATCACTCTCGCTCTGATGAAGGTGAGGCACCTTTCGCTCGCCCCTTGGCTCTCGTTGACGCTGCGGGTGACCGAGCGGGCCGTGGCCGTGTGCCACCGACGAGCGTGGCGTCACACTTGCAGATGATCGAGTGCTTCGACTGTGGGCATGAGGTAGCTGATGTAGAACGGCCCGAACTCGGCGTACTTTGCGGAGGCCGTGTCGAAGCGCATCGTGTAGACGATTTCTTTGATGTACGCAGGGTTTCTGCCCCAGAGCGTCACGCCCCACTCCCAATCGTCGAAGCCCGTTGAGGCGGTGATGAGTTGCGAGACCTTGCCGGCGAACTTCATCCCGCTCGTCGCGTGTTCGGCCATCAAGGCGGATCGCACACTGAACGGCTCGGTGAACCAATTGGCGATGGGGTGGCGAGCCTTGTTCATCGGATAGAAGCAGGTCACGGGCCACGCCGGGAAGTCGGGGCACAGCCGCTGCCGGTTCATCATCGGCAGACGCTGACTATAGGCGGCAACTTTCGCGGCATAAGCGGGATCATCCGAGGTAACCCCTTCGTGACGAAGCCGCTCCGAATACTGCTCGATCGTTGGCACGTACTCGGAGATTTCCGTGATCGACACGAACGAGTACGTCGGGATCAGCACGGAGCCAAGCGGACTTGAACGAACTCCCTGACGAATACCGTCGATGAGGAGCGGGTCGGGGTCCATAACCATCAGGCCGAGATCCGCCTTGTGACCGGAGACGACGGACGTTTGGATGCGCTGTGGTGCACCGGGCCGCTCCGAATCGAGCAGATGGACGAGGGTCTCTCGCCCCTCGGCAAGTTGTGCTTCCGACAGTTGCTTCAGCGCGGCTTGGTCCACGCGATAGTAAAGGTGCAGGCAGTGCCAACCTTCGGCGAGTTTGGTGCTGGGATCGGGCAGAGGTTGCGGCGCGTGAGTCGGTCGAGACACAGAGGGAATTCCATGGGGGGATGATGGCGACGAACGAGAACTCGCGAGACATTCTCTCAAGTGGCTACTTAGGCGAGCGGCAAGTCTTGGCTTACTCTTCGTCCATCGACTTCTGTTCGGACTTGGGATAGCCCGCCCAGATGAGTGGCTTGGCAGCCATCGCCAACTCACCTCGTTCGAGAACTCCGAGAACTTGCTGGACGGTCATGTTTGTGGAGAGTTCTTTTCGCAGCTTCTGGACGATTTCGGGGGCGACACTGGTTTGGCCCTTGCCCGGCTCCCCTTCCACGAACGCGCGCTTTTGATCGAAGACGGCCCAGAAGATGGTTCGCTCGTGGTTCTTCGCCCCGTCGCGACTCTTCACCGCCGCGCCCCCTTTGCTGCGATTTCCATTCACGCGATACAACTCGCGATGCTCGAAAATGATCGCGATGACATTCCAGTCCTTCGTGCCAAACCAGCTCATCGAGCTACTCCTCTTGGGACAAGCGCCAGACCGGGCGACGTTGTACCAATCGCCTGTTCCTTTCGCCACGACATGCCGGGCGGCGACCAGGGCGGTGCAGATGCCCAACTTGAGGAGATGGTCGAGCCGTCGGCCAATGTTGCTTTGAGAGTTCCTGACACTAACGGATTGCAGGTGCGTAGAAAAAAGCCGGATTCACACGTTGCACAGGAATGTTCATCCTACTTCTGCTCAAGGAAGAGGGGTGAAG